>JAYTML010000171.1:0-4245 GCA_043728655.1 Chthoniobacter sp.
CCCCGGGGAGCATAGGGCTCCTGCGCGCCCACGAGGCGCTCCAGCGCCCGAAGAAACGCGACCATGCCTGCGCGCGTCCCTCCGCTCGACTAAGAAACCCGCCCGCACCACGATCATCCGTGCGCATGCGCCTCCGCCTTTCCATCCTCGCCTCCGTCCTCGTGCTCGCACGCGCGGACGCCGCCGACTTTGCAAAGGACGTGCGCCCGCTGCTGGAGACCTACTGTTTCAAATGCCACGGCGCGGACAAGGCGAAGGCCGGCGTGAAGCTGCACGACGCTGCCGACCTCGCCGCGCTCTACCGCGATCCGGTCATGTGGGACAAAGTGCTGACCGAACTCCGCGACGAGGCCATGCCGCCCGACGACAAGCCGCAGCCCAGCGCCGACGAGCGCAAGCGCCTCGTCGCCTGGCTCGACCGCGCGCTCAATGACCCCGATCCCGCCTCCGTCCCGCGCGATCCCGGCAAGCCCGTGCTCCACCGCCTCAGCAAGCACGAATACAACAACACCATCCGCGACCTCCTCGGCATAGACACGCATCCCGCGGATGAGTTCCCGCCCGACGGCGGCGGCGGCGGCGGCTTTGACAACAACTCCGCGACGCTCTTCACCCCGCCCGTGCTCGTGGAAAAATACCTCGCCGTCGCCACGAAACTGCTCGCCGCCACAAAGCCGGAGCGCCTCATCGTCGCGCGCCCGAATGCCGCGCTGAAAAAGACGGACGCCGCCCGCACGAACATCTCCCGCTTTGTCGCCCGCGCCTTCCGCCGCCCCGTCGAGCCCGCGCAGATCGAGCTGCTGCTGAAACTTTTCGCGCAGGCCGACGCGCGCGGCGAGAGCTTCGACGACGCCGTGCGCTACTCGCTGCGCGGCGTGCTCGTCTCGCCGGATTTCCTCTTCCGCGTGGAAGTGCCGCGCGGCCTGAACGCCGCGCCGATCAGCGACTACGAACTCGCCAGCCGCCTCTCGTATTTCCTCTGGGCGAGCATGCCGGACGACGAGCTTTTCCGCATCGCCTACGCCGGCACGCTCCGCCAGCCCGCCGTGCTGGAGGCGCAGGTGAAACGCATGCTCCTCGATCCCAAGGCCCGCGCCTTAGCGGAAAACTTCGCCGGCCAGTGGCTGCGCGTGGACGAACTCACCACCTCCGCGCAGCCCGACGCCAAGCGCTTTCCCGACTACACGCCCGCCCTGCGCGACGCCATGCTCGCCGAGCCGATCGAGTTCTTTCATGCGCTGCTGCGCGAAAACGGCAGCCTCCTCCGCATCCTCGACGCCGACTACACCTACGCGAATGAACCGCTCGCCAAGCTCTACGGACTCGACGGCGTGACCGGCGACGCGTTCCGGCGCGTCGCGCTCAAGGACCGCAACCGCGGCGGCGTGGCCACCATGGGCGCCGTGCTCACGCTCACATCTTATCCGCGCCGCACCAGCCCGGTGCTGCGCGGCAAATGGATCCTCGAGCAAATCCTCGGCACGCCGCCGCCCCCGCCGCCGCCGCTCGTCGAGAGCCTGCCGACCAATGACAAACCCAAGGACGGAATGACGCTGCGGCAGCAGCTCGAAAAGCATCGCACAAAAGCGGAGTGCGCCGGCTGCCACAAACGGATGGACCCGCTCGGCTTCGGGCTGGAAAACTTCGACGCCATCGGCCGCTGGCGCACCGAGATCGCCGGCCAGCCGCTCGATGCCTCGGGCGAAATGGTCAGCGGCGAAAAGTTCACCGGCCCCGCCGAGCTGAAGGCGATCCTGCTCAAGCAGAAGGACGTCTTCGCCCGCAACGTGACCGAAAAAATGTACGCCTACGCGCTCAACCGCGGCATCGAGAGCTACGATGTGCCCACCGTCCGCCGCTCCGCAAAAGCGCTGGCGTCCGCCGACTATCGGGTGAACACGTTGGTCCTCGAAATCGTGAAGAGCTACCCCTTCCAATACAGGCGAGGGGGAGAGGGAGGGACGGCGAGAGGGGGAGAAATGGCACGACCATGAGAATCAAAAAACATACCGAGCTTGAGGTGTACAAACGGGCATTTACGGCTGCGATGACGCTGTTCGGCGCGAGCAAATCGTTCCCGAAGGAAGAGACGTATTCTTTGACCGACCAAGGCCGACGCTCGTCGCGCTCGGTTTGCGCGAACCTCGCCGAAGCATGGCGGAAGCGCCGTTACGCAGCAGCGTTCGTCAGCAAACTTTCCGACGCCGAAGCGGAAGCCGCGGAAACGCAGGTAGGGATTCAATTTGCGCACGAATGCGGCTATCTTGATCGCGCTCAAGCCGCAGCGTTGTATCAGGACTACGATGAAGTCCTTGGCAAACTCGTCATCATGATTCGCAAACCCGAAGACTGGACCATCGAATGAAACCACTCACCCACTCACCCACTCGCCCAATCTCCCCCTCGCACCTCTCCCGCCGCACCGTCCTCAAAGGCCTCGGAGCCACGCTCTGCCTGCCGTGGCTGGAAGCGATGCGCCCCGCCTCCGCGCTCGCCGCCGGAGCCGCCGGAGCACCCGTCCGCATGGCCGTGCTCTACATGCCGAACGGCGTCTGCCCCGGCAAATGGAACCCCACCGGCGCGGGCCGCGACTTCGAGCTTTCGCCCATCCTCTCCCCGCTCGCGCCGCACAAGGACGAGATCCTCGTCCTCCGCAACCTCTGGAACGCCGCGAGCAACACCGGCGACGGCCACTATGTGAAAACCGGCGGCTTTCTCACCGGCACCACCATCACGCGCACGACCGGCAGCGACCTCCGCAGCGGCGCGGTCTCGATGGACCAGGTCGCGGCGAAACGCGTCGGCCACATGACGCCGCTGCCGTCCCTCGAACTCGGCATCGATCCGCCCGCGACCGGCGTGGACACGAATGTCGGCTACACCCAGCTCTACGGCGCGCACATTTCCTGGAACACGCCCACCACGCCGCTCGCCAAGGAGATCAATCCGCGCGCCGCCTTTGACCGCCTCTTCCGCTCGAACACGCCCGGCCGCGCCGCCGAGGCCGCGAAGGACCGCAGCGTCATCGACCTCGTCCTCGAGGACGCGAAACGGCTCCAGCAAAGGCTCGGCAAGGACGACCGCCAGAAGCTCGACGAGTATCTCGAAAGCGTCCGCGGCGTGGAGCAGCGCATCGCCTTTGACGCGAAACGGCAGAGCGAAACCGCGAAGAGCGACGGTCTCGCCGAGAAGGCCATCAAGGAACTCGGCGCGCGCATCGACGCGTACTCCGATCCAGCGCGCGTGAGCGAGCGCAAGGGCAACCACACCGAGCACGTCCGCCTCATGCTCGACCTCATGGTGCTCGCCTTCCAGGCCGACTCCACGCGCGTCTCCACCTTCATGTTTGGCAACGCCGTGAGCGGCCGGAACTTCTCCTTCCTCGAAGGCGTGAGCGGCGGCTTCCACGAAATCTCGCACCACAAGAACTCCCCCGAGCAGATGGCGCAGTACGAGCGCATCAACCGGTGGCACTACGAGCAGTTCGCCTACATGCTCGAAAAAATGCGCGCCATCCGCGAGGGCGAGCGCACCCTGCTCGACAACTCCATGCTCCTCCTCGGCGCCGGCATGCACGACGGCAACGCGCACGATCCGCACAAGCTCCCGATCGTCCTCGCCGGGCGCGGCGGCGGCACCATCGCCACGGGCCGCGCGTTGGCCTACGAGAAAAACTCCCCGCTCACGAATCTCTACGTCTCCATGCTCAAGCGCATGGGCACCCCGGTGGAGAAATTCTCCGACAGCACCGGCGAACTCGCCGGCCTCGGCGACGCGAATTTCAAGGGTCTCGAAAACGCGTAAGGCGCGACCGCTGTCTGTGCGCGCTACGGCGAGGCGTTCAGCATCTGCCGCGGGAATCCGCTGAGCTGGATGAGCGCGCGGACCGGGGCGCGCTCCGCTTCGTCCAGCGTGCCGTCGCCGTTCTTGTCGAAGCCTTTGAGCAGCGCGATGATGGGCGCGAGTTTTTTGCCGAGGTTTTCCGGCAGCTCGAGCTGGCGACGGGCGGCGTCGATCATCACGTCCGCGATGTGCTCGGTCAGCGCGGCGCGCAGGACTTCGAGGTCCTCGTTTCTCCGCGGCACCACGCCCACGGTCACGCTCCCCATTTCATCCGCCGAGGCGACGCCCCAGCGGACGGGCACCGGCGGGTTGCTCGGGTTCCGCACGTTCTCGGCGGAGTTGTCCCAGACGACTTCGGTGTCGAGCCGCGTGCCTTTGGGCAGCGCGATGCGTTCGCGGTAG
>JAYTML010000172.1:0-2556 GCA_043728655.1 Chthoniobacter sp.
CCACTCCGGGCCGCGCCGTGTACCGCGAGTCGCGCGAGTTCGACTACCGGCGGGCCTTCGAGCTCGATCCGTCGATCGACACCGCCCACATCACCGCCAAGCTCGATCAGGGCCTGCTCACGCTCACCCTGCCGAAAGCGGAGTCCGTGAAGCCGCGGAAGATCACCGTCGGCGACTGATCCCGTCAGCCGGTTTCCGGCTGTGTTCGAAAAGCCCCGCGGGCCGCAAAAAAGCCCGCGGGGTTTTGCACGTCCGTGCCTCCGATCCTATGGCGCACCAAACGCCACCGCCTCGAACGACGGCCCCGCGGGAAGCGCCACCTTTTTCCAATCCGCGAGATCGGAGGAAACGTGGATGTTTCCGCCCCATGAAAAGCCCAGCCCGAGCGCACCCTCGCGCGCCCATGCGAGGCTGCACGGGATTCGAAACGCTTCCTTTGCCCACGCCAGCCCGTCCGGCGAGGACCACGCGGTCTTTCCGCCGCTGACGAGAAAGCGCGTGCCCGTCCAGACCACGCGCGAGAAATCCTGGCCCGGCTCCGCCGCGCGGCGATGCCACGTCTGGCCGTCGTGCGAGCTTTCGATCAGCCCGTCCGGCCCGACCACGACCCAGTGCCCCGATCCGTAGGCCACGTCGCGCGCGGGCGGCGTGTCGAGCGCGCGCGAGGTGTAGCGCGTGCCGTCCTCGCTGGAAGCCCGCCAGCTCACTCGCGTTTTCGCCTCCCAAAGGTCGATGTCGCCGATGATCACGCAGCGCGGCCCGGCCTCGCCGTCGCCCCAAGCGGCGCGGCGCGCATGCACGGAGCCCTTCCAGTCCAGCTTTTCGCCGGGCTCGAATTTCTCCCCGTCCTCCGACCACAGCAGCTCCGCATCGTGCCCGGCGATGAAGCGCCCGCGGCCAAAGACAATCGTCGCCACGCGCCCGCGGAGCGCCGGCAGCTCCCGCCAGTCCTTGCCGTCGCGCGTCGTCACGATGCGCCCTTTCGCCGCGCCGCCGACGGCGACGAACCGCCCGAGCCCGAAGGCGACATTGAAAAGCACGTTGTCATCGTCCGACGCCACATCGCTCCAGCGCGTCTCATTTTCCCAGGTCAGGCCGTCGCGCGAGGACATCCGCCGCCCGCCATAGCCGACGGCGACAAAGACGCCGCCCGGCTCCGCGGCGGCAGCAGGCAGCGCGAGGAGGATGGCGAGAAAGAGCGCGCACAATCGCATGGCGGAAAAAATGCGGGCGGTGCGGCGTCATGCCAACCGCAAACGCTGCCATCCGGCGCCGTGGGCGGCGGAGTTCAGGCTTGCCAGCGGGTGCCGCTTCTGCCACCGAAGCGGCATGAAACACCCGAGGAAAGATTCACTGGTTCGTTCCACCCTCCTAGCGTGCGCCCTCAGCCTTGCGCTGGCCGGCCCCGCTTTCACCCAGACCGACACGCCGGACAACGCGCAGGCCCTCTTGGAAAAGGTGAAACGCCGCGACCTCGACCGCCAGATGGCAGCCAAGCAGACCGAGCTGGACCGCCTCGCGGAAGACCTCGCCAAGGGCAGCAAGGAGGCGGAAACGATGCAGGCAAACATCGACACCACCGGCAACATGCTGAAGGAGAGCGCGACGAATCTCAGCCGCCTCATCGGCCAGAAAAAACGGCTCGAACAGGTCGTGGATCTCACGGCTCTCCGGATCGAGGCGGAGAAACTCAAGTCCGAGGGCCTCATGATGCTCAGCGAGGCGCAGACCAAAGCCCTCACCGCACTGACCAAGCGCGCGGAGGAGATCGATCTCCGCGCGAACCTCGGCGCGACCGAACTCAAGCTCCTCGCACCCGCCACCGGTGACGCCGCGACGGACTCCGCCGCACGCGAGGCCACCTCCAAGATGCGCTCCAGCCTGGTGGACATGCGGAAAAAGCTCGCGACCAGCGAGACCAGCGCCGCGAATGCCGAGAAAATCGCGCACGACGCCATGCGCTCCGCCTCCTCGAAACTGGAACTCGCCGACGTCGCAGGCGTGAAGGCGAAGCGCCGGGCCGCCAGCGTGGAAGGCGATCTGCCGGCCATCGCCGAGAAACCTTTGGACCTCGAGGAAAAGGCCCCCGACAAGCCGGAGCCGGCGGCCCCAAAGAAATAGCCGCACCCGCCCAGGGGCGCAGATCGCGAGGGACGCGGCGTTTCTGCATTTGCAGCGCCGCCCGACCCCGCTTAACTCTGCGACCCCTATGGAAAAAGTCATCATCGTCGGCACCGGCTGCGCCGGTCTCACCGCGGCCATTTACGCCGCGCGCGCCAATCTCTCGCCACTCGTCCTGGAGGGCCACGAGCCCGGCGGACAGCTCTCGACGACGACACTGGTGGAAAACTTTCCCGGCTTCCCGGAAGGGATCAACGGGCCGGAGCTCATCATGGCCATGAAGTCGCAGGCCGAGCGTTTCGGCGCGCGGTTTTCCTACGCGGCGGTCCAGGATTTGGAAAAGGCGGACGGCTTTCTGAAGGTGAAGATCGACGGCGAATGGCAGGAAACGCGCACTCTCATCATCGCCAGCGGCGCGAGCGCAAAGTGGCTCGG
>JAYTML010000173.1:0-1681 GCA_043728655.1 Chthoniobacter sp.
CCCGGCACGCAGCTCGACGTTTTCATTTACCGCGACTCCGAGGACCGGCTCGTCGCGACCACCGAGACGCCGCATGCCGGTGTCGGCGAGTTTGCTTTCTTGAAAGTGATTGGCACCAAGCGCGGGATCGGGGCTTTCCTGGACTGGGGGCTGAGCAAGGATCTTTTGCTCCCGCTGCGCGAGCAGACCCGCGCCGTGGCCGAGGGCGAGAGTGTGGTCGTCCACATCTTTCTCGATCCTCGCAGCGGGCGCATCGTCGCCACCATGCGGGTGAACCGCCACCTCAGCCAGACCGCTCCCGCTTACAACGAAGGCGAGCGCGTGCCGCTCCTCATCGCCGGGGCGACGCCGCTCGGCTACAAGGCCATCGTGGGAAACGCCCACTCCGGGCTCCTTTACGCTGCCGAACTTTCCACCCCCCTCGAGATCGGGCAGAGCCTCGACGGCTACGTGCGCAAAGTGCGCCCAGACGGAAAAATCGACCTCGGCCTCGACCCCGCCGGCTACCGGCGCGTGGGCCCGCTCACGGAGGAGATCATGGAGGCGCTGAAAGCGGGCGGCGGCCGCCTCGACGTGGACGACAATAGTCCGCCTGACGTGATCCGCGTGGCCTTCAATACCAGCAAGAAAGCCTTCAAGCAGGCGCTGGGCTCGCTCTACCGCGAGCGCCGCATCCGCTTTGCCAATCCCGGCATCGAATCCGTGGACGAAGCGCCCCGCAAGCCCGCGCGAAAATAGCCGGACAGCACCCTCACGACGCGCCGACGGCGAGCGCGATGGCGGCTTCGAGCGTGAGCGCGCGGCCCACGCTGCGGGCGGCGTCGATGGCGGGGCCGGCGAAGTCCGGCGCGGCGGCGAGAATGGCGCGCAGCGCGGGGTGATCCGAGGCCTCCGGCACGAGGCCGCTGCGCGTGCGATTCGCCTCGGCTGCGCCGAAAAGGCGGGCGGCGCGTTCGTAATTCCGCTCCGCGACGGCGAGAAAGGCCAGCGCTTCGAGCGGGTAGCTGGCGCCCCAGCGGTTGCCGAGATCGAGCCCGACCAGGAGGCATTCGGTGAGATGCGCGTGGGCGGTTTCGAACCGCCCGAGCACCGAGGCATTCACGCCGAGCGACCACGCCACGATGATCGCCAGCCAGGCGTCGCCGGACTGCCGGTAAAGTCCGTGGCTTTCCTCATCGAGCGCAAAGGCGCGGGCAAAGTCCCCGTCCGCCGCGGCGAGCACCCCGCGGATATGCTGCACATGCGCCGTGAGGCGCGAGTCCGCGAGAGGCGCGGCGAGCCCGGCGGCCTCGTCGAGGAGCGCGTGGGCGCGAGAAAGTTCGCCGGCGTCGAAGGCGTGAAAACCAAGATCGGCCAGCGCCTGCGCGGTGCCGCGCGTGTCGCCGAGATCGCGGAAAATCCCCAGCGCCTCGGTGTGCATTGCCACTGTCGCCGGCATGTCGTCGGCCACCCACGCGAACCGACCGGCCGCGGCGAGCGCGCCCGCGCGGATCGCGTCGGGCGTGGCGGCTTCCGGGTGGGCGAGCAGGCGGGCGAAATGCTCGCGCGCCTTTTTGAAAAGCCCGCGCACCTCGACGAAACGCTGCGACGCGGTCATCAGCCGCAGGCCTTTCGCCACCTGCCCCGGCAGCTCCATGCTGTTCCTGACGGCGAGGCGCAGATTGAGGTCATCGGCTTCCAT
>JAYTML010000174.1:0-5261 GCA_043728655.1 Chthoniobacter sp.
GAACATGTCGCTCGCCTTCGCATCGCCCGGCACGAGCACCTGTTCCGAAGACTCGCCGCCTTTCAGCATCCCCTCGCGCGTGTGCATGTTCAGCTTGCCCTTGATCTTCTTCGGGTCATCGCCGTGACAGGCGAAGCACTTGTCCTTGAGCAGCGGCAGCACCTTCAGCGTGAACTCGCGCTCGGCCGCGCGTTGATCCACCGGCGCGGCGTGAAGCGTCCCCAAAGGCAGAAGCGCGGCGATGAACGGCAGGAACTTACGGTTTTCCATGTTCGTAGATTTCGGAGATCTCCTTGGGAGAAAGTGCAGCGGCGAAGAGCGCGAACTCATCCATGCTGCCGTTGAGATTGCGCACGGCAAAATGCGGGTCGTCGCGCTCCGGCAGACCCCAGTTGCAAAGCGACGCGGCGCCGATGCTCACCGTCTCCACGAGATAATCCGCGGGCACGGCTTCCTGGCTGAGCACCTTGCCATTGAGGTAGTGTGTCACCATCCGCGCATCCACGTCGTAGGTCGTCGCGATCATCAGCCACTGGCCGCTCAGCGATGAGTTCCAGAACGGCGGTGAATAGAAGATGTGTTTGTCCCTCTCACCCTTCTTCGGATTCCAGCGGTCATTTTTCTTCACGGAAAAAAACAGCCGTCCGTCGTCCATGATCTGCCAGTGCGGCTCGTGCAGTTCGTGGCCGTCGGTGAGGAAGAGCGAGTTATACCAGCGATCGAGGCTGTTGATCTTCACCCAAGTCAGGAGCGTCAGGGAGCGATATTCGCCCGGCACATTCAAACGCACGCGGCTGCCCGTCGGGCTGAAATCCAGCGCCCCGCCCGGCTTGCCCCAGCGATCCGCCACACGTGCCGCGGCGACGATTGCGCCGTCGCTCGCGCTGCCTGTGCCGCCGGTCGCTTCATTCGAGAGCGCGCGATTGCCGCCATCCGCCGTTCCCATCTGGTAGAAAGCGACGAGCCGAGGATCTCGCCGGACGCTCCCGCTGAATTGCGCCCAGTCCTCATGACGCACCGTGCGAGCTGCGCTCAGTGTTTCACGCAGCTCGGACATGCCGACAAAGCCCGCGGAATTGGCCGCCAGCGCCGTGCCTTTGCCCTCCGCGCTCCAGTTCAACGCCTCGCCCTTCACCATCCGTTGCATCGGTTCGGCGTGCGGATGCCACTCCACCGCGCCGTCGAGCACGTGCACCTCGGAGTGTTTCGCGGAGACATCCAGCGCGAACTCCGTACCGAGGTCCACGACCTCGCCCTCCGTCGTGTGGATGCGGAAGCCATGCGCGGGCTCGGGCACGCGGGCGCGCACTTTGCCGCGCGCGACCGTCATTTCCATCGGAGACAAGACCTCAAACTCGGCATCCCCTTCGATGATCACCGTCACGCCGCTGAACAACTCAATCTGCGCGATGCCGGAGGCCAGTTGCAGCGGGCCTGCCGGCAACAGTGCGCCGTCGGCCAGCGGCGATGTGTTTTTCCAGACCGTGTCCGACTGACCGGCAATCACCGCGAAACCACTGGCCTTCGGCTCCGATGCAGCGGCAACGACGGCATTGCCCAGGCGCCTGTCTTGTAAAAATACAACCGCGACTGCTGCCAGCGCGACAATCACCGCTGCGATCGCCGCGAAAGCGGGAATCCAGCGCCGCGCCGGAACCGGCATCGCGGCAATCTTGCTCCCGGTATCCGATGCCGCGCCCGCCTCGGCTTCCAGCGCCATCGAGAGCGCGAGCCGGTCGTAGTATTCCTGCCGCACGGCGGGATCGACGGAAAACTCCGCTTCGATCCGAAGAAAGTCCGCCTCGGAAATGTCGCCCTCGATCAGGGCATCAATGAGCTGTCTGCGTTCCTTCCGATTCATGTGAGTTCCTCCCTCGCGTTGGATTGCCGCTGCATGCATTCGAGCAGCGCATTGCGAAGGCGGTGCAGCGTCACCTTCAGCCCGCCCACACTGCGTCCGGCCTGCGCGGCAAATTCACTCAGCGTCCCCGCTTTCGCGTAGCGGTGCATCAAAAGCTCGCGATCCTGCGGGCGCAGCTTTTCGAGGCAACGCTTCAGCGCTTGGTGCTGCTGCTCCGCGCCATCGTCCCGCGCCGAAAGTTCCTCCGCGAATGTCTCCTCCAGCTCCTCGCTGAAAACCAGCCGCGCATCGCGCGCCTGCCGCTTGCGATAGTTCAGCACTTCGTACCGCGCCACGCTGAAAGCCCACGCCTTGAAATTCGTGCCGAGCGCGAAGTCATCCCGCTTCTGCCACAGCGTCGCATTCGCCTGCTGCGCCACGTCCTTCGCACCGGGATCTCCCGGCAGCAGCGACCGCACGTAAAGCAGAAGCGCCGTCTGGAAGCCCGTCAGCAGTGCGACAATATGTGCTTCTCGTTCTTGACGGGTCATTGAAAATGTTCACTCGCAAATGCCGCGATCAGCAAAAGGTTAACTCAGATTTCGCTAAAAATGGAACGAGACGAGAAGACGGAGCGCACAGATCAATCGGTGGGCATCGCGTCGGCGCGGAGGAGATCGTTTTCCGAGATCGTCTCCCCACTCGGATAGGCCGACATTCACCCAAAGAGCATGAGGCTTGGTTTCCTGGACCTTTCACTCATTTGCGGTCATCACGCCATTGGGTGCCGCCATTCGTGGCATGAAAACCCGACAAGTGCTTACGTCGCCGGTTTCATGCGGAAATCCCCGCCGCCGTAACCACTATCAACCTCACCTCAAGCGAGGATGCCCTTCACGATGTGCCCCTCCACGTCCGTGAGCCGGTAGCGGCGGCCCTGGAATTTGTAGGTCAGCCGCTCGTGATCGATGCCGAGCAGGTGCAGCAGGGTGGCGTGGAAGTCATGCACGTGCAGGCCGTCGCGCACCACGTTGTAGCCAAACTCATCGGTTTCGCCGAAGACCGTCCCCGGCTTGATCCCGCCGCCCGCCATCCATGCGGTGAAGCACCTCGGATGGTGATCCCGCCCGAAATTCGCCTGGATTTTCCCCTGGCAGTAATTCGTCCGCCCGAACTCCCCGCCCCACACCACGAGAGTGTCTTCGAGCAGGCCTCGCGCTTTCAGATCCTTGATGAGCGCCGCCGCGGGCTGGTCGGTTTCCTTGCACAGCTTTGGCAGCGCGCCGGGCAGTCCGCCGTGATGATCCCAGTCCTGGTGATAGAGCTGGATGAAGCGCACGCCTTTCTCCGCGAGACGCCGCGCCTGCAGGCAGTTCGCCGCGAAGGTGCCGGGAGTCCTCACATCGGGGCCATAGCTGTCGAGCGTCTCGGGCGATTCCTTTGAAAGATCAGCCACTTCCGGGATGCTCGTCTGCATCCGGAACGCCATCTCGTATTGGTCGATGCGGCCCTGAATTTCCGCGTCGGGCGTGCCTTCGAGCTGGTGCGCGTGCAGCTCTCGCAAGCGATCGAGCATCATCCGCCGGCTCTGCTCGCTGACGCCCGGCGGATTGCCGAGATAGAGCACCGGATCCTTCGCCGCCCGGAACTGCACGCCCTGGTGTTTCGCAGGCAGAAAGCCGCCGCCCCACAGGTGCGATCCGAGCGGCTGCCCGCCCTTGTCCTTGGTGATCAGCACCACGAACGACGGCAGGTTTTCGTTTTCCTGCCCGAGCCCGTAGCTCAGCCACGCACCAAAGCTCGGCCGTCCCGCGATCTGCGAGCCGGTCTGGAAAAAAGTGACGCCCGGCCCGTGATTGATCGCCTCGGTGAACATCGAGCGCACGACGCAGATGTCGTCCGCGATCGTCGCCGTGTGCGGCAGCAACTCGCTGAACCAGCCGCCCGCCTGGCCGTGCTGCGCAAACTTGAACGGAGAGCCGACGAGCGGGATCGACGATTGATTTCCCGACATACCAGTGAGCCTTTGGCCGCCGCGCACCGAGTCGGGGAGCTGCTCGCCATTGCGCTCATTGAGCAGCGGCTTGTAGTCGAAAAGATCGAGCTGGGACGGCCCGCCGGACATGAACAGGTAAATGATGCGCTTCGCCTTCGGTGGAAAATGCGGCTGCCCAAGAACCCCGTGATCACCGGCGCCGAACGCCGTGCGCGGCAGCATGTCCGCCAGCGCGATCCCACCGAGCCCCATGCCGAAGCGGTTCAGGAACTGGCGGCGATTGAAGGTCAGATCGAGGTCGGGATTCATGGCGGATCAGCGTTTCACGACGCACTCGTCGTGGTTCATCAAGGCTTGCGCGAGCGTCGCCGCGGCGGCGGCTTCGGGCGCGGGGATGTCGGCGGACGGCTTCGCGTTGCCGGTCTTCAGAAGCGCGGCGGCTTCGTCGGGCTTCGTTTGAAAATAGGCAAGCTGCTCACGGTAAAGCCGCGTGGTGATCTCGCGTTCGCGCGCGTCCGGCAGGCGGCTGAGGCAGCGGAGAAAACCCTGCTCGATCATCACGGCCACATCGCCCTTCGCGTCGCGGTGCAGGGTCTCGCCGAGCACGCGCGCGGCTTCCACGTATTGCGTGCCGTTTAGAAGAATGAGCGCCTGGAGCGGCGATTCGGTGCGCTCGCGTTTCGCAGAGCACACGGCGCGGCGCGGCGCGTCGAATGCGATCATCGCCGGCGGCGGGCCGGTGCGGCGCCAGTTCGTGTAGATGCTACGGCGATAGACGCCGTCGCCGCCGCTCGGCGCCGCGGGTTTGAATGACTCGCTCATTTCATACGGATTCACCGGCGCGCCGCCGATGCGCTCGCTGAGCAGGCCCGCGGCGGCGAGCGCATTGTCGCGGATCATCTCGGCGGAAAGCCGGAAGCGCGGGCCGCGCGCGAGCAGTTCATTGTCGGGATCATCAGCCATCAGCTTCGCGTCGGCGACGCTGCGCTGGCGGTAGGTTTTGCTCATCACGATCGTCCTGATCAGCGCCTTCGTATCCCAGCCGCTCTGGATGAAACGCAGCGCGAGCCAGTCGAGCACCTCGGGATAAACCGGAGGCGCGCCCTGGCTGCCGAAGTCCTCCGATGTCTTCACCAGCCCGCGGCCGAAGATGCTTTGCCAGAAACGATTCACGAGCACCCGCGCGGTGAGCGGATGCTGCGGATCGGTGAGCCAGAGCGCGAGGCCGAGACGGTTGTTCGGCGCGTCCTTTGGGAAAGGCGAAAGCGCGGCGGGCGTCCCGGCGCCGACTTCGTCGCGACGCTGATCGTAGGCGCCGCGAAAGAGCGTGAACGCCTTCTTCGGCTGCGGCAGTTCGCGCATCACCATGATCTCCTTCACCCCATCGGCCGCCTGCACCACCGCGCCTCGCGCCGCCTTCAGCGC
>JAYTML010000175.1:0-6229 GCA_043728655.1 Chthoniobacter sp.
ACGCGCAGCGCCTGGTGGCCGCGCTGGTTGTAGCGAAAGGCGAAGCGCTTCCCGTCGGGGAGCCAGCGCAGGTCGGAGATGTCCCACGGGTTGGCGAAAAGATCGTCCTTCACCGGGATCGCGCGCCGCTGCGCCACGTCGAAAAGGCGCGGGCGCTCGCGTTCGATTTTGTCGCCGGGCTTGAGGTAGTCGTAGCTCAGGAGCTTGGGCTGGACCTGATCCGCGGGTGACGACTCGATGAGCCAGACCTTGTGCTCCTGCGCCGGCTGCACCTGCATCGCGGCGAGCTTCGTGCCGTCCGGCGAAAGGCGCAGCGGCTCCCGGTACGCGTCCGCCGCGGTGCCGTCGCGCGAAAGCTGCACCTCCTCGCCGGAGTCGCGATGCCGGACCCACACGTTGAATTCCTTGATGAACGGCTTCCACGTCCGGTCCGCCTTCGGTGCGTCCGGCGGCGGCGGGTTGCGTTTCCTTTCCGGCGATTTCGGCGCGGGCCGCGTGCCGTCGATTTCCGCCTCGCCGCCGCCGTCCTGCGCGGTGAAGACGCCGAGCGTTTTGCCGCCGGCATCTTCCACGAGCCACACGTGCCCGGCGTAGGTATTCTGCCGCGATGACGCGCCCGCCTTTACCTCGCCGTAGGGTTTGCGCCCGCCGCCGGTATCCAGCCAGAAGAGCTTCACGTCGCCGCCGGTCTTGTTCGTGATTGTGAGAGTCGTGCCTTCGCCGCCATTCGCGCTCGCGTGCGGCTGGCCGTCGTCCGCGATGCGCGCGGTGTCGCCCGCATTCGCGCCGGGGATTTTCGAGGGATCGGCCACGACGGTGCGCGTGCCTTTCACCGCATCCACATGCACGACCTCGCGCGTCCCCGGCCCGGTCTCCACGCGATACCAGAAAGCGTTTCCGTCCGGCAGCCAGTGCGGCGTGACCTTCGCGCGGAAGACCTTGTTGTCTGTGCGCCTGCCGAGCGACTGCGCGCGCTCGTAGTCGCCCTTCGTGCCTTGGGCGAAAGTGGGGAGCGTGGCTGAAAGCGCGGTGGCGAAGAGGATGAGGAAGCGGGGGAACATGGCGCCCAATGCACACCGAGGCGCGTGGGAAAGTCCAGCGCGCTCAGCCGCCGCTCCGGTCGCCGGCGTCCGGCCGCGGCTGGCCGCGGTAGCTGGCAGCGAAGAAGACGAAGACCGCGAGCATCACGAGCGTGAGGCCGAGCCAGAAGGCCGGCCAGCGTGTGTGCTCGCCGGAGGTGTTTGCGCTTTTCCACCAGCCGTTGCCGATGAAGCCGATGAGGCTGCCAAAGCCGCCGACCATGACCGAGAGCAGCGCCTGCGCGCGCGCCCGCAGCCGGCTGGCGACCCGCTGCTCCAGATAGATCTGCGTGGTGATGAAATAGAGCGTGAATGCAAAGCCGTGCAGCGCCACGCCCGTGAGCAGCCACCCGCGCGCATCCAGCGCGCAGAGGGCGTAGCGCAAAACGCCGAAGCCGATGCCGCCGAGGAAAACCCACTTCAGGCGCACGCGCGCCAGCAGCGTGGCGAGGCCGAACATCGCGATGAATTCGCTGACCTGCCCGAGCGACATCGCCGCCGCCGCGTGGTCCACGCCGAGGTCGCGCAGGTGCATTGGCGTGTAGGGGTAGAAGGCCGCCATCGGGATATTGAAAAGCGCGGCCGTGATGAAGACCACGCGGTGATCGCGGTGCGCGAAAAGTTCCAGCGCCTCCAGGCCAAAGACATCGCGCCACGTCCGCTGCGCCTTGATTTCCAAAGGCGGCACCTCCGGCAGGAGCAGCGTCGACGCGGCGCTGAGCAGCCACGTCCCCGCCGCCGCGTAGCCGGACAGTACCGAGGTATCCGCCATCAGCACCCAGCTCACGAAAAGTCCCGACACCAGCCAACCCAGCGTGGCCCACGCCCGCACGGGTCCGAATTCCCGCGCGGGATCGCGCAAACGAGCCATCACGATGGCCGTCGCGAGCCCGAAGATCGGAGCCGCGCAGACGGACTGCACTTGCAGCGCGGCGAGCACCCAGCGCGCGCGCCAGTGCTGGTCGATCCCGAAGAAGGTCAGCGCGAGAAACCCGGCCGTGAGCACCGCCAGCCACCGCACCAGCCGCGTCGGGGAGATCCGCTGATCGGCGAGCGCGCCGAAGATCATCGGCGAGATGAATGCAGCCAACGCGCTGCACGCGTAGGCGTAGGGCACGATCGCCGCGTAACCGTGCGCCTTGAGCACATTGCCGAGCGGCACGTTCCACATGCCGATTGCAGCGGCATTGAGGAAAAACAGCGCCGCCATCTCGGCGTGCTCGAAACGTCGCCGTTGGATTTGCACGCGTGGAGGAAAGCCGAAGCCGCTCGCAAAGCGCAAGCGGCGCGGGGATCAGGCGTAGCGATCCGGGTCGAGCAGCGTGAGGTCGTGCGCGGGGGTTTCGCCGGAAAGGATGGCGGCGATGAGCTGGCCGGTGACGGGGCCGAGGCTGAGGCCCATCATGGCGTGGCCGGTGGCGAGGGTGAGATTGTCAAAGGCGCGCGTGCGGCCGAGGTAGGGGAGGCCGTCCGGCGAGCAAGGGCGCAGGCCGCTCCACGGGCGGATGCCGGTGAAGTCGCCGGGCGAAAAATCCGGGTAATACTGCGGCACGGCCTTGATGATTCCGGCGACGCGGCGAGGGTTGATCCGTTCGTTCAGCCCGGCGATTTCCATCGTGCCGCCAAAGCGCAGCGTGCCGCCCATCGGCGTGACGGCCACGCGGGCCTCGGTGAAGATCGCGCACAGTTTCGGAAGCTGGCGCGGCTGGGCGAGCGTGAGCGAGTAGCCTTTCCCCGCCTGCATCGGCAGCGGCAGGCGCAGCGCGCGTGCGATCTCCGGCGACCACGCGCCGCCGCAGAGCACGAATTCATCGCCCGCGATTTCACCGCGCGAGGTCCGGGCTGCGGCGATCCTGCGCGACTCGAAGCGCCAGCCGGTGACTTCGGAGTCGAAGTGGATTTCACCGCCGGCGCCGAGCACGGCGCGGTGCAGGTCCGCCATGAAGCGCTGCGGCGTGAGGTGGCAGTCCTGCGGAAAGAGGACCGCGCCGGCGATGTCCATGCGCACGCCGGGCTCCAGCGCGGCCACGGCTTTGGCGTCGAGAACCTCCGCCGGGATGCCGAGGGCGCGGGCTTTAGCGGCCATCTGCGATTCCTCGTCGAGCGCGTGCTGGCTCTTGCACAGCATGAGCAGCCCGCGCTTTTCCAAATCGAAATCGAAGCCCTGCTGTGCCGCCAGTTCCTCGAAACACGCGCGGCTGGCAAAGGACAGATCGCGGATGAGCGGCGCGGCGCGGCCCACGTGCTCCGGCGTGGCGGCGCGCCAGAACTTCAGGCCCCACGAGATGAGATCCCAGTCGAGTCGCGGTTTTACGTAAAAGGGCGACTCGGGATTCCACATCCACTTTAGTCCGAGCGCGACCATGCCGGGCGCGGCGAGCGGCGTGAAATGCGACGGCACGATCATTCCCGCGTTGCCGAGCGAGCAGGAGTCGTGATCCGCCGCGCCGCGCTCCAGCACGGTGACGCGATGCCCGCGCCGCAGCGCGTAATGTGCGACGCACAGCCCGATGACGCCGCCGCCGACGATGACGATGCGCTTGCTCACGGTTCAGCGGATTCCCCAGCAGAATGGGTCGCGCTCGTCGAGCAGCAGCGTGGCCTCGGCAGTGACGTGGGCGGTGCCGGTGATCGTCGGCACGATGATCCCGCGTTCCTTTTCGACCCAGCGGAATGAGCCGCGGAAGGTGCTGCCGATGATGCTTTCCTGCACGAACTCCGCGCCTTCGTCGAGGCGCCTGTCGGCGGCGAGGCAGGCGAGCCGCGCGCTCGTGCCCGTGCCGCACGGCGAGCGGTCGTAGGCCTTGCCGGGGCAGAGCACGAAGTTCCGCGAATGGGCGCCCGGCGTGTGCGGCGGGCCGAGGAGGACGATGTGGTCCACGTCGGGAAAGCCCTGCGCGTTCACGGCCTGGCGGACGGCCCACGCGAAGGCGGTGAGCGTCTCGGCATTCGCGATGTCGAGCGCGAGGCTGTGCCGCTCGACGAGGAAGAACCAGTTGCCGCCCCACGCGACGTCGCCGGTGACTTTGCCAAAGTCCGGCACATCGACCGTCGCGTCCTTCGCCTTGCGGTGGGCGGGGATGTTTTCGAGCGAAACGGAGCGGTCTTCGTGCAACACCACTTTCACCACGCCGACAGAGGTCTCGATCCGATGCTCGCCGGGCGTGATACGGCCGAGGTGCGCGAGCGTGGAGACGAGCCCGATGGTGCCGTGGCCGCACATGCCGAGGAAGGTGACGTTGTCGAAATAGATGACGCCCGCGACGCACGACGGGTCGGCGGGCGGGACGAGAAGCGCGCCGACGAGGACATCCGATCCGCGCGGTTCATTGACGACGGCGCGGCGGAATGCGTCGTGCCGCTCGCGGAAGACGGCGAGCTGGTCCGCCACGCTGCCGCCGCCGAGGTCGGGTCCGCCGGCGAGCACGACGCGCGTGGGTTCGCCGCCGGTGTGGGAGTCGATGATGGAGATGCGCTGGATCATTTTCAGTTGAGCCGGACGATGCGCTGCGCCCGCCTTTCCGACTGCGCTCCGCTCGGGATGACACGCGGAATGGTTTCCCGGTGGATATTCGCGGTTCATTTGATGCCGGGCATCAGGCGCTGAATCGGCCGGGCGCAGAGCAGCAGCGGGGAGAACCAGCGGTGGATGGCGCGCGCCTTTTCCCACTGGCCGCGCTGCAAGAGCTCCCAGGCGTGCTGGTTCCCGGCGGGGAAGACGCCGCTCCGGTGGGGTTTCATCGCGGGTGCAGGGGGAGGTGGCCGCCTACGCTCCGGTCTTCCGGCGGCGGACTTCCTTCTGGACCTTGCTGCGGCGCTTGTCGGTGAGCTTGGTTTTCCGCTTGCGGAGCTGGCGGGCGATCTTGTCGAGCACGACGTCGAGCGCGGCGTAAAGCTCGGCGGCAGACGCATCGGCGGTGATGTCGGGGCCGGGAATTGCGAGGTGGATTTTGACCGTGAAAGCGTCGGCGGGTTTCGCGGTTTCGTCGTGGATGAGCACGATGTGGGCGGCCACGATCTGGTCGCTCAATTCCTCAAGGTGTTCGATTTTTTCGGCGACGTGGCGGTGGATTGCGGCGGTGAGCCGCACGTGGCGGGGACTGAGATGGAGTTGCATGTCTGCTACATATTCCGTGCTGGACGCTGCGCTGGCAATCCTGCGCGCAGCAGGCGCGTGCCCGCTTGCGAAATCCCCGTGGTGCGCCATTTTCGTGCGCGCCTGTGAAAACCGTCCGTTTCCTCCTCCCGCTCCTCGCCGTCACGGCCCTCGTGCACGCTGCGCGGGCGGCGGATTTTTTCGGCGGCACGCCCGGTGCGCCGGGGGCTGCGGGGAAAGGCGTTGCGGGTGACGTCCAGCCGCTCCTCGAGACCTACTGCTACAAGTGCCACGGCAAGGGGAAAAAGAAGGGCGGGCTGGCGCTGGACGGATTCAAATCGGCGGAGGCATCGCTCCAGGATCACAAGACGTGGGGGCTGGTGCTGGAAACGCTGCGCGTCGGCGACATGCCGCCGGACGAGGAAAAGCAGCCGACGCTGGCAGAGCGGGAGCAGATCATGAAGTGGATCGACACGGCGGTTTTCGCGGTCGATCCCGCCCGGCCCGATCCCGGCCGCGTGACGATCCGGAGGCTGAACCGGGCGGAGTACAACAACACGATCCGCGATCTCGTGGGCGTGGATTTCCAGCCGGCGGACGACTTTCCCGCGGACGATTCGGGCTACGGATTCGACAATATCGGCGACGTCCTGACGCTGCCGCCCGTGCTTTTCGAGCGCTACCTGGCGGCGGCGGAGAAGGTGATGAGCCTGGCGATCCTCAACGACCACAAGCCGCGGCCGGATAAGATCGCGCTCGATCTCCTCAAGATCGAAGGCGGTCCGAAGAACGGCAGCACCTCGGACTCGCGGAAGATCGACGAGAATGAATCGACCGCGTCCGTCGAGCTGCCGGCTGCTGGCGATTACACCATCCGCATCCAGCTCGAATCGCGAAGGGTCGGTCCCGACGCGACGAAAATGGAGTGCAAGCTCAACGGCCAGCTCGTGCGCACTTTCGACCTCAAGGGGGAGAAGGATCGCAAGGAAACCTTCAACGTGCCGGTGCGTGTGGTGAAAGCGGGTGCGCACACCCTTTCGCTCCGCGTGCTGAA
>JAYTML010000176.1:0-12399 GCA_043728655.1 Chthoniobacter sp.
TTCGAGCTGCGCTCCGCCGACGCCCTCCGCGCACTCCACGACAGCCCGCGCGCGCTCGATCAGCCCGCCATGGAGCTCCTCCATTCCCTCGTCGGTGAAGCCCAGCAACCCCGCGCCGCTCAGCCTGACACGCTCGAAATCTCCTACCTCCTCTCCCGCCTCCTCCGCCACCTCGCGAGCTGCCCCACTCTCCCCTCCGACCGCATCGACATCCACTCCAGCGACGACGTCCGCGACGTCATCCTGGAAAGCATCAACCGCTACGTCCGCGCCCACCTCAGCCGCGCAGTCACCATCGGCGACATCGCCGAGGAACTCGGCTACAGCGTCAGCCACCTCCGCGCCGTCTTCCGCGACCGGCTCGGCGTCAGCCTCGGCAGATACATCCGCGAATCCCGCCTCGCCGAAGCCGCCCAGCTCCTCCAGAGCGGCGCCCTCACCGTCTCCGAAATCGGCGAGCGCTGCGGCTTCGAGTCCCTCTACGCATTCTCCCGCGCCTTCCGCAAAGCCTACGGCATCCCGCCCCGCAGCTACCGCAATCTCGTCCAGGAAGGCGGCCCCCTACCAGTCACAGGAACCGAGCGCTGAGCGCGCGCCACTTTTTCCGTGAAAAAAAGAACGCGCGCCATTCTGCTCGCCGCCGCGCTCTCGATCGCACCTGTATTCGTGCGCGGTGAGGATCCCGCCGAGTTGGTGAAAACCGAATTCATCTACGAGCGCGCGCCGTTTCCCTCGTGCCATGCCTCCACGATCGCCGAGACGCCCGCGGGCCTTGTCTGCGCGTGGTTCGGCGGTTCGGCGGAGGGAAAGCCGGACGTGGGGATCTGGCTCGCGCGCCACGAGGGCAGGGCGTGGTCTGCGCCCGTCGAAATCGCGAACGGCGCACAACCCGATGCGCCGCGCCTGCCCGCGTGGAACCCCGTGCTTTTCCAGTCGAAGGACGGCCCGCTGGTGCTCTTTTACAAGGTCGGCCCGAGTCCCGACCGCTGGTGGGGGCTGATGATGACCTCCGCCGACTCCGGCAGGACGTGGAGCGCTCCGCACCGCCTTCCCGCCGGCTTCCTCGGCCCGATCAAAAACAAAGCGCTCATCGGCCCGGACGGCGCGCTCTGGTGCCCATCGAGCACCGAGGACGCCGGCTGGCGCTCTCATCTCGAATTCACCTCCGACCTCGGCGCCACTTGGCGCAAAACCGCGCCGCTCAACGACGACGCCGTCGGCGCCATCCAGCCCACCATCCTTTTCTGGCCGCACCACCGCGTCCAACTCCTCGCCCGCACCCGCAGCCGCGGCTCAATCGCCGAATGCTGGTCACCCGACGCCGGCAAAACGTGGGAGCCGATGCGCGCGACCACGCTCCCGAATCCCAACTCCGGCATCGACGCCGTCATACTCCGCGACGGCCGCGCACTGCTCATCTACAACCACACCCCAAAAGGCCGCTCGCCTCTCAACCTCGCCGTCTCCCGCGACGGCGTGACGTGGCGACCCGCGCCCGTGCTGGAAAGCGAGCCCGGCGAATACTCCTACCCAGCGATCATCCAAACCGCCGACGGCCTCATCCACGCGACCTACACATGGAACCGCGAGCGGATCAGGCACGTCGTCATCGATCCCGCGAAACTCCCCGACTGATCGCCGGGCTCACAGCCTCCGCCGCATGTCATAAACGCGGATTTCCGTTGCGAACCCCACCTTTTCGCTGATACCCACCGCCCTCTCCATGAAAGCCCTCGTAAAAGCCAAATCAGAACCCGGCCTCTGGCTGCAAGATGTCCCCGACCCGAAATGCGGGCTCAACGACGTGCTCATCAAGGTGCTCAAAACCGGCATCTGCGGCACCGACCTGCACATCTACAAATGGGACGCGTGGGCGCAGAAGACCATCCCCGTGCCGATGGTCGTCGGCCATGAATTCGTCGGCCAGGTCATCGCCACCGGCGAAAACGTGAACGACTTCTTTGCCGGCGAAATCGTCAGCGGCGAGGGCCACGTCGTCTGCGGGCGCTGCCGGAATTGCCTCGCCGGACGCCGCCACCTTTGCGCGCACACCAGCGGCATCGGCGTGAACCGCCCCGGCGCTTTCGCCGAATACCTCGCGCTCCCGATGACCAACGTCTGGCACCACCGCCACGGCATCGACCTCGACGTCGCCAGCATTTTCGACCCGCTCGGCAACGCCGTGCATACCGCGCTCAGTTTCCCCGTGCTCGGCGAGGACGTGCTCATCACCGGCGCCGGCCCCATCGGCCTCATGGCGGCCGCCGTCGTCCGCCACGCCGGCGCGCGCTTCGTCGTCATCACCGACGTGAACGAGCACCGCCTCGCGCTCGCGAAAAAGATGCGCGTGGATGTCGCGCTCAATGTCAGCAACGGCTCGCTCGCCGACGTGCAAAAGAAACTCGGCATGACCGAAGGCTTCGATGTCGGACTCGAAATGTCCGGCAACCCCGCGGCCTTCCGCTCGATGATCGACGCCATGTGCCACGGCGGAAAGATTGCCATGCTCGGCATCCCCAGCGAGGAGATCGCCATCGACTGGAACAAAGTCGTTTTCAACATGCTCACCATCAAAGGCATCTACGGCCGCGAGATGTATGAGACGTGGTACAAGATGACCGTGATGATCCAAAGCGGCCTCGACATCACCCCCGCGATCACGCACCGCCTGCCCTACACGGAATTTGAACAAGGCTTCGCCGCCATGCTCTCGGGCGACTGCGGAAAAGTCATCCTCGACTGGAGCCGCTGACCTGCGCCGATGAGCCCTTCAGATGGTGTCCCGCAATTCAAAGAGCGCGTCATCCCGAGCGGAGTTCCGTGCGGGCGTAGGCGGGACGGAACGCAGTCGAGGGACCTCGGCGGTCCGATAAAGCTCTGCACGTCATCGAACCGCCGAGGTCCCTCGACTTCGCTACGCCCGTCTTTCCGCCTTCGCTCCGCTCGGGATGACACGCCTTTGAAAATTCGGCGCACCCACTCGATAAAGCGCGCGATGACCGGATTCCTCGCCAGCGCGATGCTGGCGGCGTCATCATTTTCGGCGGAGCCAAAAGCGCCCGCCGACCTCGGCATCGAGCTGGTGGCGATTCGCGCGGGCACTTTCCTCATGGGCAGCCCGGCGACGGAACCGTGGCGCAATGCCGACCCCGTGACCGGCGAAGGCCCGCAGACGAAAGTGACGCTGACGAAACCCTACTGGCTCGCGAAGACCGAGACGACGCGCGCGCAGTACGAGGCGCTGATGGGCAAGACCGAAGACCCGTGGTCGAAAAAGACCGCCGAGGCGTGGACGAAGGAAGGCGCGGATTTCGGTAAATTCCCGGCGGTGAATGTGACGTGGGAGCAGGCCCGCGACTTTTGCAAAAAGCTCACGGAGCGCGAGCGCGCGGCGGGCCGGCTTCCGGCGGGGCTCACCTACACGCTGCCCACCGAGGCCCAGTGGGAATACGCCTGCCGCGCCGGCACGACTACGCGCAACTACGCCGCCGAGAGCGACGACGCCCTCGCCGACATCGCCTGGTACGTGAAAACCACCGGCCCCTTCAACCGCGCCTCCATGCCCCGCATCCAGCCCGTCGGCGGGAAAAAGCCCAACGCCTGGGGCCTCCACGACATGCTCGGCAATGCCCGCGAATGGGTGCTCGACTACATCGGCCCCTACCCCGGCGGCGACGCCACCGACCCGCGCGGGCCAAAGGAACCCGTGAAGGCAAACATGGCCTTCCGCGTGCAGCGCGGCGGGGCGTGGCTCGACGCCAAAAGCAAACTCCGCAGCGCCTCCCGCGGCTGGAGCGACCCCGCCTTCGGCTCGCAGAAAGGCTTTCTCGAAGGCACCGTCGGCTTCCGCGCTGCCGTCGTCAGCGAGTGACCCTTGTGAAAACCCTCCTCCTCCTCGCCCTCCTCACCGGCACCGCCGCCGCCGAGAGATTCCCAAATATCGCCGCCGAAAGCGCGTTGCCGCGGGGCGCCGGCTTCGCGGCCAAGCTGAAGGCCGACACCGGCGCCGAGGCGCATCCCGCCGTCATCTTCGCCGACAACTTCGAGACCGGCGAACTCGGCGCCCGCTGGGATGAAAAAGGCGCCGGCAAAGGAAAGGCCATCAGCTTCGCCCCCGCCGGCGGCGGCGAGTGCGGACAGCGCTGCATGCGCGTCGAGGCCCGGCTCGGCGAAAACGAAGGCGACGGCCTCACCAAATGGTTCCAGCCCGCCGACACCGTCTTCATCCGCTTTTACACCCGCTTCGACGCCGCGTGCGACTACGTCCACCATTTCGTCACCCTCCGAGCAAACAAAGGCCAGCGCGGCGGCGAAAAATGGAGCGGCTTCGGCGGAGCCGGGCTCAAACCCGCCGGCGACGACCGCTTTTCCACCGCCCTCGAACCGTGGGGAAACTGGGCGAAATGGCCCGCGCCCGGCCGGTGGAATTTCTACAGCTACTGGCACGAGATGAAGCCCTCCGGCGACGGCAAATACTGGGGCAACCAGTTCCTGCCCGAGCCGCAGGAGGCCATCGCCAAGGAGCGCTGGATCTGCGCCGAGTTCATGCTCCGGCACAACACCCCCGGCCAGCCCGACGGCGAGCAGGCCTTCTGGATCGACGGCCACCTCCTCGGCCACTGGCGCGGCATCTCCTGGCGCAAAACCGAAGCGCTCAAAGCCAACGCCCTCACGCTCGAGAGCTACGTCACCGACCGCTGGACGAAAAACCCCGTAAACACCGTCTTCTTCGACAACCTCATCATCGCCCGCGAATACATCGGCCCCGCCGGAAAATAAACCTCCCCTCGCGGAGGGACGCTCTCCCCCGCTCTCCCACCGGCGATGTGCCCGACGAAAAAACCGCGGCCCGTTTCCGGGTCGCGGCTTTCTCTGGGTCGCGAGGGGATCGCGAGATTCGTTTAGCTCTGGAATTTCACCGACTCGCCGCGGGCCATGGCATCGTGCTCGGCCTGGGAGCACGCGGCGTTGAGCGGGACGCTCGTGGTCTTGTCGGTGTTCCCGACGAGACCCTGCTGGATGAGATATTGCTCAAGCTCCTCGCCGCTGATGTCGGCGACCATGACGCCGTTCACTTCGACGCACGGGCTGAGCGGCTGTCCGCTTTTCTGCTCCATCTCCCACCGGAAGGCGGGGTTCTGGATGATGTCCTTCTCGGTGTAGGCGAGGTCGTATTTCTTGAGCACGGCGCGGACGCCGTTGCTCCAGCCACATTGCGTTTTGACGTAGGCGGTGATTTCAGGTGCGGGCATAGGATTGTGAGTTGGTTTGAAAGGAAGATCGCGCGGCCTCCAGCGGATGCCAGAGGCCGCGCGGGTGAGTTACTTCTTGCGGTCGCCGGGGCGGTACTCCTCGGCGGCGGCGGCGAAGGCCTGCTCGAGGCCGACCATGTCTTCGCCCGGCTTGAGCGAGTCGAATGCGGCGGCTTCGCGCTTGATGTCTTCTTCGCTGTAGTTCGCGGCTTTCAGCGAGAGGCCGATGCGGCGCTCCGCCTTGTCGACTTTGATGACGCGGGCTTCGATCTCCTGACCGATCTTGAGATGGTCTTTGATCTTGTCCACGCGGTCTTCGCTGATCTGCGAGATGTGGACGAGGCCGTCGATGTCGCCATCCATGGAGATGAAGGCGCCGAAGGTGGTGATCTTGGAGACCTTGCCTTTGACGAGGTCGCCGATCTTGTACTTCGCTTCGATCTCCTTCCACGGATCGCCTTCGAGCTGTTTCATGCCGAGGGAGATGCGCTGGTTCTGCTTGTCGATGTCGATGACGACGGCTTCGAGTTCGTCGCCCTTTTTCACCATCTCGGACGGGTGGTTGATCTTGCGTGTCCACGACATGTCGGAGACGTGGATCATGCCGTCGATGCCTTCTTCCAGCTCCACGAACGCACCGTAAGCGGTGAGGTTGCGGACGGTGCCCTTGACCTGGCGGCCGATCTGGTAGCGGTGCTCGATGGCGTCCCAGGGATTGGGCTCGAGCTGGCGGACGCCGAGGGAGATTTTCTGCTCCTCTTTGTTGATGCCGAGCACGACGGCCTCGATCTCCTGGCCGACTGTGAGGACGTCGGACGGACGCGTGATGCGCTTGGTCCAGGACAGTTCGGAGACGTGGACGAGGCCTTCGACGCCTTCCTCGATCTGCACGAATGCACCGTACGGAACGAGGTTGGTGATCTTGCCTTTGACGTGGGAACCGATGGGGAAGCGGTTCTCGGTCTCTTCCCAGGGATTTTTCTGGGTCTGCTTGAGGCCGAGGGATACGCGCTCCTTTTCCTTGTTGATGTCGAGCACCTGGACTTCGAGTTCCTGGCCGACTTTGACCATTTCGCTCGGGTGGCCGAGGCGGCCCCAGCTCATGTCGGTGATGTGGAGGAGGCCGTCCATGCCGTCGAGATCGATGAAGGCGCCGAAGTCGGTGAGGTTCTTGACCACGCCCTTGACGGTGCTGCCGATCTTGATGGTCTCGAGGAAGCGCTGGCGCTTCTCGCTGCGCTCCTGCTCGATGAGTTCCCGGCGGGAAAGGACGACGTTTTTACGGTCGTCGTTGATCTTGACGATCTTGAAGTCGTAGGTGTTGCCGACGAACTGCTGGAGATCTTTCGGGGGGACGATGTCGATCTGGGAGCCGGGGAGGAAAGCCTCGACGCCGATGTTGACGATGAGGCCGCCTTTGACGACGGACTTGACCTTGCCTTTGATGAGACCGTCGCCTTGGAAGACTTTGACGATCTTCTCCCAGTTCTGGCGGTAGGCGGCCTTTTCCTTGGAAAGGATGACCATGCCCTCGTCGTTTTCGAGGCGGCAGAGGAGGACCTCTACTTCGTCGCCGACCTGAAGGTCGTCGATGTCATCGAACTCGCTGGCGGAGATGACGCCTTCGGATTTGTAGCCGATATCGACCAGGACTTCGCGGTTGCGAATCTCCAGGATGCGGCCTTTGACGATGCTGCCTTCTTTAAAGTCGCGAAGAGATTTCGCGATCAGTTCCTGCATTTGAATCATTGATGTGCTCATAACGTTCCTCGGGTTACCGATTGGTCCTTCGCGCCGGGCAGCTCACATGAGACGCCAATATCGGGGGAAAGAGGGCGCGACGTTAGAGGAGGAATCCGGTCTGGCAAGCGGTTATTTCCCCCGCGCCGGACTTTTGCGCCGCTCCCGGCGCCCGATGCCTAGTGCTTCTGAAAGACGAGCCGGATGATGAGCACCAGATCGGCCAGGCGCGTCTGGATCGGGCGGTAGCTGACGCGGTGCTTGCGGATGTAGCGCGGCGCGAATTCGACGACCGCGTGCACAAGCAGGAGGAGCAGCGCGTAGAGCAGCGGGAAGCTGAGTGCCATCAAAACGGGCGATGCCTGCCAGGCTTGAATCGTAGAAAACATTGGAAACCTCGTTTAGCAGGTGGGGTGCCCGCCGTTCATCAGGGCGCATTGACAGTGATGGCGGCGTCCGGAGCAAGGGGGAAATCCGATATTTGTGCATGGAGATGTCTAAAACTCGCCAGTGGCCGTCGCTCGCCACCCTCCTTTTCGTGACCTTTGCCGCGGCGGCGATCGGCGGATTGGCGACGGCGGACGCGGTGACGACATGGTATCAGACGCTGGCAAAACCGGAGTGGACCCCGCCCGCGTGGCTCTTCGGGCCCGCTTGGACGCTGCTTTACGGGATGATGGCGTGGGCCGCGTGGCTGGTCTGGTGCCGGCACGAGGAGCGGGAGGTGATGCCGGCGCTGAGCGCCTACTTTTTCCAGCTCATGCTCAATGCGTCGTGGTCGGTGATTTTCTTCGGCCTCCGCCAGCCGGGTTGGGCATGCGTGGAAATCGCGGCGCTGTGGGTGGCGATTGCGTTCACGCTGCGGGCCTTCTGGCGGCTGTCGCCGGCGGCGGGCGCGCTGCTGGTGCCGTATCTGGCCTGGGTGACTTTTGCCGCCGCGCTGAATCTCGCGATCTGGCGGCTGAACTCGTGAGCGCCGCTCACCGGTGCGCGCGAGCGAGTTCCGCGGCGCGCTGGTATTGCCGGCGGAAACCGTCCGCGAGTTCCTTGGCGAGCTGGACTTCCTTGATCTTGTCGCCGCTCAGCGCCTCGCGGATGCGCCCGCCGGCTGCGGCGTAGTCCACGGCGCTCACGTCCTCAAAAGCGGCAACGGCCTCGGGCGGAAAGTCCGCCTCGATGAGCGCGCGGCGGGCGGCGGTGAGTTCATCGTGCGGGTCGATGCACATGACGCGAAAGGTGAACGCGATCGAGCGAAAGAGCGCGCCGGTCCAGGCGTCGTGATACGTGAAAGTCTGCGCGAGCATGTAGGGATCGACCTCGGGATCGGAGCGCAGTGGGCGAAACTCGGGCGCGTAGAGCGCTGGCAGCACCGGCAGCCGGCGGAGCGCGTAGCGCTGCGGGCCGCCCGGTGCGCCGACCTTCCAGTTCCACAGCTTCTGCCCGTCCGGCGACATGACGAATGCGATGAACTCGCGCGCGACATCCGCATTTGGCGCTCCGCGGAAAAGCCCGATCGGATCCACTCCGACCGACGTGCCTCCCGCGGCGTTGACGTATTGCAGCCGCGAGCTGCCGTCGGGCCGGCGCACGGCCTCGCTTTGGAAGCGCCCGTAAAAGTCGATCGTCATCCCCGCCGCGGCCTCGCCCGCCTCCACATCGAGCGCGATCTTCGTGGAGGAGTCGGTGAAGTAGCGGGCATTCGCGCCGATTTTCATCAGGAGGCGCATCGCCTGCGTCCAGCCTTCGGAGACTGCGGCTTTTTCAGCTTCGGGTGAAATCTTCCCGTCGTCGAAAATGCGGATGCTTGCGGCCGGGGTGGCGGATTCGTAAAGCCGCCGGATTTTTTCCTCAGCCTGCGCTTCTCTCCCTTGTTCGACTGCGAGCATCATCTGCTGCTGGATGAGCATCTCAAAGGCCTTGTTTACCGAGCTGCTCTGCGTCGGATTCGCGAGCGCGATCTCGTGGACGAAACGCGGGTCGCCGAGATCGGCCCAGCGCACGGGCGGCGGGATGCTGAGCCTCGCGAGCGAGTCAGTGTTGTAGCAAATGCCGAAGCTGGAGACGACGTTGCCGATCCAGCGCCCCTGCGGATCCCAGTACGGCTCGCCGCTCAGCGTCTGCGGGATCTTCCCCGGGCCATCGCCGAAAAGCTCCGGGTGCGCTGCGATGAAGCCGCAATCCACCAGCCGCCCTGCTTTCGCCTGCTGCTGAAAGTCGTACGCGCCGCCGCCGAAAAAGAGATCGATCTTGCAGCCGACCTCCGACGCTAGGAACGCCCTCCGCGCCTGCTGCTCGGGCGTGTCTTGCGCGGGATCTTTTCCCGGCGTGACCTTGGCGTTGTCGAAGCCGCCCTCGACCGCCTTGCTCCACGCCCTGCCGAGCGAATCCGTCCAGTGGTTTTGAAACGCGGCGAGATACTCCGACGCCACGTAGCGCCCGATCTCGCTCGTCCCGCCGGGCGTGCGCCAGTCCACGCGCACGCGCTGTCCGGTCTTGGAAAAATAGTGCGCCTCGAAGGCGCGGCCGAACTCCGAGCGGATCGACTCATTGTGCGGCGTGATGATGACCAGCGCCCGCGCGTCACCCGACGAACCGCGCTCCTGCTTCGGCCGCAGCAATATCGGCCCCAGCAAGACCGCCGCGAGCGCGAGCAGGAGCGGCCACGTCGTTCTCATGCCGGCAGTGCGATCACATCTTCCGGCTCCACGCTCGCGAAAAGCTCCCGCTCGGGGCTCAGCTCGACGAAGCGCGGATTCAGCTCGAAAACTTTCAGCGAATGCTCTCCAGCGGCGAAACGGTACTGCGCCATCTCGCCGAGATACACCCGCTCCGTCAGCCGTCCCGCGACGCTGTTCTGCGCGCCAGCCTCGACCGACAGCCGCCAGCTTTCCGGGCGGATGGAAAGCGTGCAGTTCTCGCCCGCGCGCGGATGCCAGCCATTGCCGCCGGGCTTCGCCGCGAATTCCCGCAGCGCCGTTTCCACCATGAGCGCGCCGCCGTCCGCCGCGCGCACTTTGCCCTCGATGAAATTCGTCTCGCCCATGAAGTCAGCCACGAACCGCGAGTGCGGATGCCGGTAGACCTCCGCCGGCGTGCCCGTCTGGCGGATGTGCCCGGCCTCCATCACCGCCATCCGGTCGGCGATCGACAGCGCCTCCTTCTGGTCGTGCGTCACGTAGATCGCGGTCAGGCCGGATTCCTTGCAAATGCGCCGGATTTCCGCGCGCATCTCCAGCCGCAGGCGCGCGTCGAGATTCGAGAGCGGCTCATCCAGCAGCAGGCACCGCGGGCGGATCACCAGCGCCCGCGCCAGCGCCACCCGCTGCTGCTGGCCGCCGGAGAGCTGCTGGATGCGCCGAGCGCCGAGCGCCTCCATCCTCACAGACGCCAGCGCAGCCGCCACGCGCTCCGCGGTCTCACGCGCCGGCACCTTCCGCTCCTCCAGCCCGAAGGCCACATTCTGCGCCACCGTCATATGCGGCCAGAGCGCGTAGCTCTGGAACATCATCCCCGTGTTTCGCAGATGCGGCGGCACCCCCGTCACGTCCTCCTCGCCGAAAAGAATCCGCCCGCTTTCCGGCGTGAAAAAACCCGCGATGCTCCGCAGCAGCGTCGTCTTCCCGCACCCGCTCGGCCCGAGCAGGAAAAAAATCTCGCCCGCCTCGATGCGGAGATTCAGCCCCTGCAACGCCACGACATCGCCGAAGCGCTTCGTGAGATTTTCGATCGTGAGCGAGATCATGCGGCGGGGAGAAGGCAGTCGGCTAAGACGGGGCGAAATTAACGGAATTCTGCCAGATTAACGGAAGCGGATAGGAGAGACGGGATCGGCGGAAGCGGCGCCGACTACGCCTCCATATCGGAGCGGTGTCCATCGTGAAAACCTTCCCCGCCCCAATTCCGTTCGTTTGGCAGAATCCCGTCAATTCCGTCCCAAAAAAAACGCCTCTTTTCCCCCACGCGAGAAATTTTCTCGCGAACAACGGGCGATGAGCGGTATTTCATCTGTTAAATGATTCGTCGAGATTACCTTATCGTCGGAAGCGGGATTGGCGGCGTCAACGTGTGCGAGGGCATCCGGGAGCACGACAAGAAGGGAACGATCCTCCTCGCCGGGAACGAAACCGCTCCGCCCTACCACCGCCCCCAGCTCTTCAAAACCTTCCTCGGCAAGCGCGCCGGCGCCCCCGAGCAGGTGCAGGTGCACGACCCTGCGTGGTTCGAGAAAAACCACATCGAGCTGCGCACCGACACCCTCGTCACGCAGATCAATCTCGAGCGCCACATCGCCGTCCTCGCCAATGGGCAGGCCGTCGAGTTTCGCAAAGCCTGCATGGCCATGGGCAGCCGCGCCCGGCGTCCCCAGGTCGCCGGCGGCACGCTCGGCAATGTCTTTTACCTCCGCACCCTCCGCGACGTGCAGGCGCTGCGCGAAGTCGCCGACCTGGAGCGCGAGATCGCCATCATCGGCGGCGGCTTCGTCGCCTTGGAGACTGCGGCGCTGCTTTCGCAGTTGCCAAAGGCCCGCGTCAGCCTCCTCCACCGCGCCCCGCACCTGTGGGCGCGCTACCTCGGGCCGGAACTCGGAGCGTGGCTCGCGGAGTACTACGCCAGCCATGGCGTAAAGCTCATGCTCAATCAGTCGCTCAGCGGCTTCGAGGGCCGGACCGTCTTGAAAAACATCGCCACAAAAAGCGGCGACCGCTTTCCCGCAGGGATCGCCATCGTCGCGCTCGGCGCGGAGCCGAATCTCGGACTCGTCGCCGGCACCCCGCTCGCCTACCCGCACGGCACGCCGGTCAATGAATACCTCGAGACCGACGAGAAAGGCATTTTCGCCGTTGGCGACATCGCCGCGTATCCCGACAAAATCTTCGGCGGCGTCCGCCGCATCGAGCACTGGCCATGCGCCGTCGAGCAGGGCCAAGTGGCCGGCGCGAATATGAGCGGCAAAAAGCGCATCAAGTTCGACTACCTCCCGCACTTCAGCAGCACCGTCTTCGACCTGCATTTCGACTTCGTCGGCGACTTCTCGAAACCCGCCACCCGCATCGAGATCGAGGGCGACCGCGAGAAGAAGAAATTCATGGTCCGCCATTTTGTCCTCAGCCAGCTCATGGGCGTGGCCTTCTGCAACAAATCGCCGGAGAAGATCGAAGCCGCGAAGGCGGAATTGCGCGCCTGGCCGCGGGGGAAAAAAGCCGTGGCGGCGGCGGAGGAGTAGGTCGGCGCTCCCCCCGCTCGTTTCCACAGCGATCCAAAGGCCCGCAGTGCCAGCACTTCAAGGACAAGCGATGCCTGAGCCCGCCCGCCTGCAAACGATCGCGCTGGGACTGCTGGGCGCGGTGATCGGAGGAGCCGCGGGCTACTTCCTCTTTTTCTGGATCGCCCGGCAGGGCTTCTACGC
>JAYTML010000177.1:0-4745 GCA_043728655.1 Chthoniobacter sp.
TCGCAGCTCCCGAAATTCGCCGATCAGCTCTACCGCTGCGCGGACGACGACCTCTACCTCGCGCCGACCGCCGAGGTGCCGGTGACGAATCTGCACCGCGACGAAATCCTCAAGCCCGATCAACTGCCCGTCCGCTACGCGGCCTACACGCCGTGCTTCCGCCGCGAGGCCGGCAGCGCCGGGCTCGGCACGCGCGGACTCATCCGCATGCACCAGTTCGACAAGGTGGAACTCGTCAAGATCACGACGCCGGAGAGTGCATTCGCCGAACTCGACGCCCTCACCGCGGACGCCGAGAAAGTGCTGCAACTGCTCGGACTGCACTACCGCGTGATCGAGCTTTGCACCGGCGACGTGGGCTTTGGCGCGGTGAAGACATACGACATCGAGGTGTGGGCGCCGGGCCAGAATTCCTATCTCGAGGTTTCGAGCTGCTCGAATTTCGGCGACTTCCAAGCCCGCCGCATGGCGCTGCGCTACAAGGCCGAGGACGGCAAAAATAATTTCTGCCACACGATCAACGGCTCAGGCACGGCGCTGCCGCGCCTCTTCGTCGCGCTGCTGGAGACGTATCAGCAGGCGGACGGCACGGTGCTTCTGCCGCCGATTCTACACGACCGCTTCGGCGCGGATCGGATCGGGTGAAATGGACTTCGTCTTCCCGCCGGACGCGCGCTGCCTGATCGGCGTCTCCGGCGGGCGCGACTCGGTGGCGCTGCTGCACATGCTGCTCGCGGCTGGATTCAAACAGCTCGTCGTCTGCCACCTCGATCACGGCCTCCGCGCGGAAGGCGCGAAAGACGCGCGCTTCGTCTCGGACCTCGCAAAGAGCCACGGCCTCAAGCCGGTCATCGCACGGGAGGACATCGCCGCCCGCGCGAAGCGGGAGCGCTGCTCGATCGAAACCGCCGCGCGCGAAGCCCGCTACGCGTTCTTCGCGCGCGTCGCCAGGAAACAGGACTGCCCGCGTCTTTTCCTCGCCCACCACGCGAATGACCAGGTCGAGACCTTCCTTTTCAACCTTTTCCGCGGATCCGCCGCGGGCGGACTCGCCGGCATGCGCCCGCTCACCGAGCGGGTGATCGGCGGCATCGCGCTCCAAATCGCCCGCCCGCTGCTCGGCGTCTGGCGCGATGAGATCGATGCCTTCATCTCCGAAAACCGGCTCGTCTTCCGCGAGGACGCCTCCAACGCCGACCCGCACCACACCCGCAACCGCCTTCGCCACCAGCTCATCCCCGCGATCGAGCTGGCATACGGCCGCGATGTCCGCCGCGCGATCTGGCGTGCCGCCGAGATCCTGCGGGAGGAGGACGCATTCCTCGCCAGCCTGCCCGCGCTGCGCTCGCTCCCGGAGACGCTCGACACACCGTCCCTGCGCGACGAGCCCGTCGCCATCCAGCGGCGCATCATTCACGCGTGGCTGAAAGCGCGCGGCGTTGCAAACATCGGATTCGACGACGTGGAGGCCGTGCGCTCGCTGCTGACCACCCGCCGGGCAAAGGTCAATCTGCCCGGCGGCCTGCACGCGCGCCGCCGTGCGAAACGGCTCTTCGTCGAACGCCCCGCCGGCACAGGGCTTTGCGATTGATCGGCCTGCTTTCGCCCCTACACTCGCGCCCCATGCTCGCCGGCCTCCCAGCCATCAACACGGTCCTCGTCGAAATCGTGGCCATGCCGGTGCTCTACATCGGCGCGCTCGCACTCGGCCGCTGGCTGAAGCGCAGCGCGGGCGTGCAGCTGGGGATTCTTTACCAGCTCTTCTGCATCGTCTTCTCGATCTGGCTGCCGCTGGAGATTCTCTCCACCGAGTTCCCAAATCGCGAATCGCTCATGCGGTTCGCCCGCGCAGCGAACGTGCTGCTCGGAGCGTTTTTCCTGCTCGCCATCGTCCGGCGTTTTTTCTGGGAACGTTGGTACGAGAAAAACCGCAAGGAACGCGCGCCAAAATTCCTCAGTCAGATCACCGGCCTGGCGGCATTCATCGTGGCCGTCTTCGTCGTGATCGGCGGCGTCTATGGGCACAGCATCGAGGGCGTGGTTTTCGGCTCCACGGTCGTCGTCGGCATCGTCGGCTTCGCGATGCAGGATCTCCTCGGCAATATCATCGCGGGCGTCGCGCTGGAGATCGGCAAACCCTTCAAGCCCGGCGACTGGCTGAAGATCGAAACGCAGCACGCCGAGGTCATCGAGGTCAACTGGCGCTCCACCCGCCTCCGCACGAATGACGACATCTATCTCGACATCCCGAACAAGACGATCGTCGGCGCGACGATCACGAACCTGACCTACCCGACCCGTCAGCACGCCATCCGGCTGCTCGTCGGATTCGAGTACTCCACGCCTCCCAATCTCGTGAAGGACATCATCGCCCGCGCCGCCACCGAAGCTCCCAATGTCCTCGTCACCCCGCCGCCAAAGGTCTTCCTGAAAGACTTCGGCGACTCCGCGATCATCTACGAGGTGAAGTTCTGGATCGAGGACGAGACGCGCTACAACGACACGCTCGACGCCATCCGCACAAACATCTGGTACGCCGCGCAGCGCAACCGCATCACCATCCCCTTCCCCATCCGCACGGTCCAGATCGACCGGCCAAAAGCCCGCCGCCAGGACGCGCTGACCGCCGCCCGCGCGACCGTGCGCAAGCAGCCCTTCCTCCAGCTCCTCGATGAGCAGCAGATCGAGAAGCTCCTCGCAAACGCGCGGCTCCAGCGCTTCGGCCGGGGCGAAAAGGTCATCGTCCAGGGCGCGGCGGGCGAATCCATGTTCATCGTGCTCAGCGGCGAGGCCGAGGTTTTCGTCGATGCGAGCGGTCACAAGACTCGCGTGGCGGCGCTGCATCCCGGCGACTACTGCGGGGAGATGTCGCTGCTCACAGGCGAGCCGCGCAGCGCCACCGTCATCGCGCGGACAGACTGCGAGCTGTGGGAGATCGACAAGGCGGTGGTCGCGGAGCTTTTGCAGGAAAACGAAACGCTGGTCCACAAGCTCGGCGACCTCCTCGCCCAGCGGCGCCTGGAGACGGAGGGGATTCTCGCGTCCAACGCCGGACACGAGCAGATGATGACCAAGCAGAAGGAATACAAAGCCGGCTTCCTGAAAACGCTCTACTCTTTCTTCGAACTGTAGCGGACTGACCGCGCGCTCCCGCGCGCATCCCCACCCGGAGGGACATGCTCCGGCATGTCCCCATCTTTCCCGGGGCGGAGGTGGCAGGAATGCCTCACCAATCGCATCGCGCATTTCCATCCGCCCCGCCGCCTCCGCCCGCGCCGGAAGTTTGGGAGCGCGCAGGAGCGCGTCCCTCCGCGGCTCTACGCCAGCATCCCTTTCACCACCTCGCCGAAGACATCCGTGAGCCGGAATTCGCGGCCCTGAAAGCGGTAGGTGAGCTTCGTGTGGTCGAGCCCGAAGCAGTGCAGGATCGTCGCCTGCAGGTCATGCACGTGCACCTTGTCCTTCGCGATGTGGTAGCCGAGTTCATCCGTCTCACCGTAGGTCGTGCCGCCCTTGATGCCGCCGCCCGCGAGCCACACGCTGAACGCGTGCGGATGATGATCGCGCCCGATCAGATCCTTGTTCTTCGAGCGGTCCTCATTCATCGGCGTGCGGCCAAACTCGCCGCCCCAGATCACCAGCGTGTCGTCCAGCATTCCGCGCTGTTTCAGATCCTTCAGCAGCGCGCCGCACGCCTGGTCGGTGTCGCGGCACTGGCGCATCAGCCCCTTGCGGATGTCCTGCTCCGGGTTGTCGCCGTGCTGATCCCAGCCCCAGTGGAAGAGCTGCACAAAGCGCGTCCCGCGCTCCAGCATCCGCCGCGCGAGGAGCACGTTGTTTGCAAACGAAACCTTGCCGGGCTCGACGCCGTACATCTCGCGGATCGCCTGCGGCTCTTTGGAAATGTCCATCAGCTCCGGCACGCTCGTCTGCATCCGGTAGGCGAGCTCGTACTGCGAAATCCGCGTGAGCGTTTCCGGATCGCCAACCTCCTGAAGCTGCATCCGGTTGAGATCCTGGAGCGCGTCGAGCGAGCGGCGCCGCCCTTCGCCGTCCATGCCCGGCGGGTTTGAAACGTAGAGCACGGGATCCCCCTGCGAGCGGCACTGCACGCCCTGATAGACGGTCGGCAGAAAGCCCGATCCCCACAGCGATGCGCCGCCATCCGGTGTCTTGCCGCCGCTCGTCAGCACGACAAACGCGGGCAAATCCTGTGACTCGCTCCCAAGCCCGTACGTCAGCCACGCACCCATGCCGGGCCTCCCCTGCCGCGATGCGCCGGTGTGCACGAAAAGCTGCGCGGGCGCGTGATTGAACTGCTCGGTGAACATCGAGCGCACCAGGCACAAGTCATCCGCCGCCGCGCCCATGTGCGGGATCAGCTCGCACATCTCCGTCCCGCACTGGCCGTACTTCGCAAACTTGTGCGGCGTCCCGAGCATCTTCGGCACGCCCTTGATGAAAGCGAAACGCTCCTTTTTGAAGAGCGACTCCGGGCAGTCCTGGCCGTTCAGTTCGATGAGCTTCGGCTTGTAGTCGAAGAGGTCGAGCTGCGACGGCGCGCCCGCCATGTGGATGTAAATTGCGCGCTTCGCCTTCGCGGGAAAGTGCGTGGCCTTTGGCGCAAGCGGGTCGTCCGGTGCGGCGAAAAGTTTCTCCTGCAAGAGCGACGCGAGCGCCATCCCGCCGATGCCGCCCGCCGTGCGGCCAAAGAACTGCCGTCGGGTGACGCCGAGGAGTCGCTC
>JAYTML010000178.1:0-2587 GCA_043728655.1 Chthoniobacter sp.
TTTCTCCCAGTCGTCGCGCGTTTTTACCGGCTGCCCGAGGAAAGTGGTGAGCGGATCGGGCAGCGCGGCGAGCGCGGGGAGGGCGTCGGGCGCGGGAAAGGATTTGCTGCCGGTGATGAGCGTCGCGTCGGGATCGGCGGCCATGAGGAGCTGGGAGAGGCAGAGCGCGGCGAGCGCGGCGGCGAGATTACTTTTTGCGGAGTTCATAAGCCATGAGGACGTCCTGATCGCGGAGGTAGAGGCGGCCGTCGTGGATGACGGGATGGGACCAACTGTTGCCGTTGTGGCTGGCGAGCGGGAACGCGCCCTTTTCATGGTAGCCGTCGGGAGTGGCCTCGATCAGCGCCATGACGGCGTTCTGGTAGCGGAAGTAGAGGTTTCCGTCCGCATAGACGACTGCGGCGGATTCGGTGCCCGGCCCGCGATCCTTGTTCCAGACGACTTTCCCGGTCTTCCATTCGAGGCAGATGGGGAAGCCGTTGTTGTGGCCGGTGCCGGCGTAGATGTAGTCGCCGAGGCGGATCATGCCGCCGTGGTGGTTTTGGAAAGTGGACGCGTTGAGAAAGTACTGCTCCTGCGCCTCGACGGGCGAGCCGGGCACGCGTCCGGACGGCGCATCGGTTCCGCTGCGCGCGGCGGTGAGAGCCACCTCGGCGCGGGCGATCTCGGGCTTGAGCGCCTGCACGGCAGCGTCGGCCTGCTCGTACTCCGGCGTGCCGCGCTCCGCTTTCCCGCGCGCATCGCGGCGTTGCGTGAGGTCGGCGCTGAGCGCGGCGAGTTTCTTCGTCGCTTCGGTGACCTTCGCCTCGTCCTGTGGCGGCGCGGCCTGCGCTGAGGCGGTGGCTTTCACGATCCTGAGGAGCGCCGCTCCGGTGCCGTAGCCGCTGGAGCAGAAAACGTAGTCGTCCCACGCGAGCGGCGTCGGGATGTTCGCAGTGCCGTTTGCCACGCGGTTGTAGTGCCAGAGCAGCTTGCCGTCTGCTGCGGCTACGCCGATGACCCCGCGGCCGATGAGCTGCACGTACTGCCGCACGCCTGCGGCGTTGCTGACGACTGCGCCGGTGTAGCCCGCGCCGTCGCCGCCTTTGCGGCCGATCTCGGGCAGCTCAGTTTTCCAAATCGTCGCGCCGGTCTTGCGGTTCAGCGCCACGAGCGCCGCGTCCTTTCCGCCGGGAGTGACGATGAGCTTCTCGCCATCGACCAGCGGAGACTCGCTGTAGTGCCAGCCCGACATCATCTTCCCGCCGAAGTCTGCCGCAAAATTCTTCCGCCAGACCTCGCGTCCGCCGGCCGCTTCCACACACGCGAGATCGCCTTCGGTGCTCAGTGCATAGACGAGCCCGTCGGAGACGGTCGGCGTGCAGCGCGGCTCGCCGCCTTTTTCGCCGACCTTCGCTGCCCACAGTTCCTTTTGCGTCGCGAGATCGAGCGCCACGACATACTGGCCGTCCTTGCGTCCCGCCATCGTGAACACCTTTCCGCCGGCGATCGCGACGCTCGAGAGTCCTTTGCCCAGGCCGGAGATTTTCCACGCGAGCGGCGGCCCTTCCGCCGGCCATTCCTTCAGCAGGCCCGTCTCGGATGAGACGGCGTCCCGGTTTGGTCCGCGCCACTGCGGCCAGTCGGAGGGCGCGGCGAGGGCGGTGACGGCGAATAGTGGAAGCGCGATGAGACGGCGGGGGATATTCATGGGGCGGGGGATGTTTCGCGGCGAACGCTAGCGGGCGCGCATGGCGGAGGCAACGGCGCTCCGCGAGCGGTGCGCTTCGAGGATTCGCCCGCGCACGCGCGGCGTGGTAGGAAGATCGGGATGTTTCCCCTCCTCCTACATCGTGCGGCTTTCGCCGGCATCCTCCTCTCGGCGCTGCCGCTGCGGGCGGCGGAGAGGGCGCATCCCGAGCTGGGGAAAATCTACGCGCCGCCGGCGGAAGTGGGCCGCGAACTGGTGGGCACGCGGCCGCCGGAATGGACGATCCGCGAGTGGCTTCACAGCAAGCCGATCACCCTCGCCGATCTGCGCGGGAAGGCGGCGCTGATCCGGTGGTTCACCGGGCCGCAGTGTCCGTACTGCACGGCCAGCGCGGAGGGGATCCGGACGCTGGCGGAGAAGTACCGCGCCCGCGGGCTTGTCGTCCTCGGTTTCTACCACCACAAGGCGGCGACTCCGCTGACCCGCGAGCATGTGGAGGCGCAGGCGCGGCGCCTCGGCTTTGATTTCCCCATCGGCATCGATGAGGACTGGGCCACGCTCCGCGCATGGTGGCTGGGGAAAGCGGAGCGCGGCTGGACGAGCGTGACGTTTCTCGTCGGGCGCGACGGCACGATCCGGCACATTCATCCCGGCGGGGCGTTCTTTCCCGGCGAGCCGGGCTACGCCGCGCTGGAGGCGGCCATCGCCAGGGAACTGCCCGCCGCGCGCTGAGTCTCAGCTCGCGTAGAAGCGCTTCGACACGGCGCGGCTGATGGGCCAGGCGATGAGGAGCAGCGCGGCGCAGAGCGAGGCCTCGACCGTCCCGACGGCTGCGCAAAAGGCGGTCTGAACGAGCAGCAGGAGGCGGATGAGCTGGCCGATGACCGGCGGGACGGG
>JAYTML010000179.1:0-4874 GCA_043728655.1 Chthoniobacter sp.
GTCGCCAATGACGAGAGCGTCGAGCTGCTCGCCAAAGCCGCCGTTTCCCACGCGGAGGCCGGCGCCGACATCGTGGCCCCTAGCGACATGATGGACGGCCGCATCGGCGCGATCCGGCGCGCGCTCGACGCCGCCGGTTTCACCGACACGCCCATCCTCTCCTACGCCGCGAAGTTCGCCTCCGCCTTCTACGGCCCCTTCCGCGACGCCGCGGAAAGCGCGCCCGTCCTCGGCGACCGCCGCAGCTATCAGATGGACCCCGCCAATGCGCGCGAGGCGCTCCGCGAAGTCGCCCTCGATATCGAGGAAGGCGCGGACATCGTCATGGTCAAACCCGGCCTGCCGTATCTCGACCTCGTCTGGCGCATCAAGGAGCAGTTCGGCCTCCCCACCGCCGCCTACCATGTGAGCGGCGAGTACGCGATGCTCAAGGCTGCGGCGCAGGCGGGCTGGCTCGATGAAAAGGCATGCGTCATGGAGCAGATGCTCGCCTTCAAGCGGGCCGGAGCCGACATCATCCTCACCTACTACGCCCGCCAGATCGCCCGCTGGCTGCGGGAGTAGCCGGCCAGCCTGGGCGTTTGACGCAGGTCAAGTTTGCACCCACTTCGCGGGCTCGCGCACTCGCGAGCCGAGGCGAAAGGGCTGACTGTGCGATCATATGAACGCAGAGCATCCGCCCGCCACCGCACTCCCCGACCTCGCCAGCCGCGCCGACATCGAGCGCCTCGTGAACGCTTTCTACGACAAGATCCGCAGCGACGAACTGCTCGGGTTCATCTTCAACGACGTGGCGAAGACCGACTGGGCCGCGCACCTGCCGAAAATGTACGCGTTCTGGGAAACCATGATCTTTCGCACCGGCGGCTACACCGGCAATCCGCTCGGCGTGCATGCTCGGCTCGTGCCGCTCACGGGGATGGGCCGCCCGCAGTTCGACCGCTGGCTCACCCTCTTCACCGCCACCGTGGACGGGCTTTTCTCCGGCGAAAAAGCCGAGCACATCAAGAGCTCCGCGGCCGACATGGCAAACGTCATCCACGCCCGCATCAACGGCGTCGAGCAGGAGCGCTACGATTTCTCAAAGCTCACCCCCGGGCAGCGCGAGCGCTACGCGAGTTACAAGCCCATCCAAGTCGTGCCGTGAAGCATGGTCGGGCTATGAAATGAGGGAGCGCATCGCGTTGGCAGAGCATTGCATCCATGCACACACAGATCGCGGCGACATGAGTGGCCAACCTGCAGCCTCTTTGACGCAGGTCAAAGCGGGCCGACAGGAATGTGTTAGTTTTCTGTGAAAACAAACTACCGAAAGGACACCGCCATGAGCCGCTATATCTCCCTGCTGCGCTTTACCCAAAAAGGCGCGGAAAACATCAAGGAATCCCCAAAACGTGCGCATCACTTCAACGCGATGGCCAAGAAAGCCGGCGTCAAGGTTGAGGCCCAATACTGGACGATCGGCGCCTACGACGGTGTGATCATCATCCGCGCCGAAACCGAAAGGAAAGCCCTGCACCTTCTGACAATGCTCGCCTCCGCCGGTAACGTCCGAACCAAGACACTGCAGGCCTTTTCCGACAAGGAATTCGCAGACATCGTTGGCTAAACCCGCCGCCGGAATTGCTGCGGGGCTCAGTGCCCGGTCCTCGGCACCGTGAGGCGATCCCTGCAGCGTCCCTGGGAACGCGCGTCATTTCGCTCTGACATCCGCGACGAAGAAGCCGTCCGTCCGACCCGCACCGCTTATGCAACTTCTCCGATTCCTTCCCTTGCTATGGATTCTGAGCGTTACGAGCCAGCTCATGGCGGAGGATTTCCAATGCTCCAGTCATGCGATTGTTTTCAACGAAGACGTATATGTCGGCTACATCCCGCATGCGCCGATGATGGAAATCTCCGCGGTCGATCCGAAGCTCGGGGGCGTCTTTTACCCGCTCGATCAGGTGCCTCAGGAAAAGCCCTCTTTCACCCGCAGCCAGGATTGCCTCCAGTGCCACGTCTCCTGGCGCACGCTGGGTATCCCGGGGCACTTCGTGCGCTCGCTTCAGACGGATGGGAGCAGCGAGGATTCGGATCCGCAGTTCAGCAGGGTGAGCGCCGGCGCCCGCCGGGCGATCCCCGAGATCCTGCGCGAGACAAAGCCGAGCCTCCCCGACTACTGGCGGTCTGTCGCAGCGAGGAGATAGTCCGGAGTTACATCGCCATGCCTCAAGTCGCCTTCAAACGTCTCGACGCCCGCAAGCTCCTCGCCCAGGGCATCGAACCCTTTCCCGCCATCCGTAAAAGCGTGGACGCGCTCAAGCCGGGCGAAGGCCTCGCGGTCATCGCGCCGTTTCTGCCATCGCCGCTGATCGAGAAGCTGCGCGGTGAAAACTTCGCGTCGCGCCTCGAGCCGCAGCCGGATGGGAGTTGGGTTGCTTATTTCTGGCGAGAGGAAATTGCGGGTGGGTAGTTGCGCAGTTGCGTCGTCACGGGCCGCGAAGACATGATCGCCGCAATGGCCAGTCCGCTCCCCGACTTCCGGAAGATCGTTTTCGCCAACACGCTGCGCGGCTGCCAGCTCTTCGCGGGATTGCCCGCCGAGGATATCGACCTCATCGCGTCGTTCGTCGTCCTGAAGGAACTCGCGAACGGCGAGTATCTCTTCCGCGAAGGCTCGGCGTCGGAGGGTTTCTACATCATGCAGCGCGGCGCTGTGAATGTGCATCGCGTGAGCGCTCATGGAAAGGAGCAGGTCATCTCGGTTTTCCGCACGGGCCAGTCCTTTGCCGAGGCGGCGCTCGCGAGCGCGGGTGGATACCCGGCGGATGCGCGCGCGATCGAGCAGGCCACCGTGCTGCTTGTGCCAAAGGCGGACATCCTCGGCCTGCTGCGAAAACGTCCTGAGCTCGCGCTGCGGATGCTTGGTTCGATGAGCCAGCACCTCCGGGTGCTCGTGGGTCTGCTTGATGATCTCGCGCTCAAGGACGTGGAAACGCGCCTGGCCAACTGGCTGCTCAAGCGATGCCCGCGCCCGCTCCCGGAGAGCGCCGTCGAGTTCCAGATCGACGGCAGCAAGCGCGTGCTCGCCGCGGAGATCGGCACCGTGAGCGAGACACTCTCGCGCACCTTCGCCGCCTTTCGCGAGAAAGGGCTGATTCGAGTCACCGGAAGAAAGATCACGGTCCTCGCGCCGCAGCGGCTCGAACGGCTGCTGCGCCGGAATCTCGGCGAACTGTAGCCGGCGGCAGCCGCTCGCGCGCAGCCGCCTTGCCATACGTCAAGGCCGGCCCGCGCGACTGGCGCCCGAACCTCTCACGAGCCGACGGCGATCAGGCGTCGCCTTCGACTGCTTCTTCGTCGTCGTTGCTGACGACCGGTGCGATGCCGGAGAGGCTCTCGCCTTCGCGCATGTTGATCAGGATGACGCCCTGCGCGTTGCGGCCGGTTTCGCGGATGCCGGCGACTTTGGTGCGGACCATCTTGCCCTTGTTCGTGATGAGCATGAGTTCGTCCGTGTCGCGCACTGTGAGCGCACCAGCGACGCCGCCGGTCTTCTCGTTGGTCTTCATGGTGATGACGCCTTTGCCGCCCCGGGATTGGAGGCGATAGACCGGACCTTTCTCGTCATCGAACGGCGTCCGTTTGCCGAGGCCGTTCTCACCGGCGACGAGCAGCTTCGCATTCGCATCGACCAGTGCGGTGCCGACCACGTAGTCGCCCTTGTCCGGGCGGATGCCCCAGACGCCGACGGTGTCGCGGCCCTGGTCGCGCATTTCCTCCTCGCTGAAACGGATGCTCATTCCCTGATGGGTGACGAGGACGATTTCCTGGTGGCCGACCGTCAGCTTGCAGTCGATAAGCCGGTCGCCCTCCTCGACCTTGATCGCGATGAGGCCGCCTTTGCGGATGTTTTTGAAGTCGCTGAGGTTCGACTTTTTCACGATGCCGCTGCGCGTGGCGAAGACGATGTGCAGCTTGTCGGTCCAGGTGTCCTCCTCCTTTTTCTGGCCCTGAATGCGGATGGTCGCGGCGATCTTCTCCTCGCTGCGGAGTTCGAGGATGTTCGCGATCGAGCGGCCTTTGGAGGCGCGGGAGCCTTCGGGGATTTCAAACACTCGCTCGACGTAGCAGCGCCCGTCGTGGGTGAAGAAGACGAGGTAGTCGTGCGTGGTCGCGGTAAAGAGGTGCTCGACGAAGTCGTTGTCCGCTTCGTTCTCCGCCTCGCGCGCCGTCATGCCGATGACGCCCTTTCCGCCGCGGCGCTGGGCGCGGTAGGCGGATACGGCGGTGCGCTTGATGAAGCCGTTGTGCGTGATGGTGATGATGCAGCCTTCGTCGGCGATGAGGTCCTCGATGCTGATCTCGCCTTCCGCCGGGACGATCTGGGTGCGGCGCTCGTTGCCGTACTTCTTCTGCAACTCGCGCAGCTCGGAGGTGATGATTTTCAGCACGCGATGCTCTTTCGCGATGATGTCCATCAGGTCTTTGATCGTTTCGATCAGCGCGTCGTATTCGTTCTGGATGCTGTCGCGCTCGAGGCCGGTGAGCTGGTAAAGGCGCAGGTCGAGGATGTGGCCGACCTGCTTCTCGGTGAACTTGTACTGCCCATTTGAGAGACGCGCCTCGTCGCGGATGAGAATGCCGAGCTGCTCGACCGCGGCCCGGGTCCATGAGAGCGCGAGGAGCTTTTGCTTCGCGTCGTCGCGGTCGCGGGAGTCGCGGATGATGCGGATGAAGTCGTCGAGATTCGCGAGGGCGATGAGGAAGCCTTCGAGCTTCTCAGCTTCGATCTCCGCCGCATTGAGCAGGAAGCGCGTGCGGCGCAGCACGACCTCGCGGCGGTGCTCAATGTAGCAGGCGATGGCGTCCTTCAGCGAGAGCAGTCGCGG
>JAYTML010000180.1:0-3682 GCA_043728655.1 Chthoniobacter sp.
GTGCCGCGCGGCGTTTTTGATCCGCCGAGCTCACGGGTGCCAGGCATCGCAAAGGGCATGGATGATGTGGTGACGACGGCGATGCAGCAGGAGCCGGGACGGCGCTATCAATCGACGCCGGAGATGAAGACGGCTCTTTGCGCAGCGAGCGCGCCTGTGCCGGCGCTGCCAAAACTGGAGGGCGTGCCCGCAACGGCGGCGGCTGCTGGAGGATCACGACGGGCGATCTTCATCGGCGTCGGCGCGGTGGTCGCAGCTATTGCGATAGCGGCAGGTTTTCTCGCGGGGCCGGGGGAGCCAGCGGGGTCGCGGTCCGGGGCGGGAGAGGCGCACGGCGGGCGCCCGGCAGGCGGTGCGGCAAACACCGTGAGCACGGCGGGCAAGGACGCGCCTTTTGTAAATACGCTGGGGATGAAATTTGTCCCGGTGCAGATTCTTGGCGGGCCGACCGGCGGGCAGCGTGTGCTGTTTGGTGTGTGGGATACGCGGGTGCAGGACTACGAGGTGTTTGTGACGGCGACGAAGCGGGCATGGCCGAAACCGGGTTTTGCGCAAGACCCAACGCACCCGGCGGTGAATGTGAGCTGGGATGACGCGCAGCTTTTCTGCCAGTGGCTGACGGGCCGCGAGCAGGAGGCGGGGCGGTTGCCTGCGGGCTGGCGCTACCGGCTGCCGAGCGATCACGAGTGGAGCTGTCTGGTGGAAATCGGGGCGCGGGAGGAGGCGGAGAAGCCGCCATTCGCGAAGAGCAGGATGATCAAGGATGTATTTCCGTGGGGCGATCAATGGCCGCCGCCGGAGGGAGCGGGCAATTATGTCGGGGAGGAAGTGGAGCCAGCCTTGGCGACCGGGAAATACCCGTGGATCAAGGGCGTGATCGCCGGCTATCGCGACGGGTTTGAGAATACGTCGCCTGTGGGCAGCTTTGCTGCGAACCGATTTGGCCTATGCGATGTCGGCGGAAACGTGTGGCAGTGGTGCGAGGACTGGTTTGACAAGGAGCGGACGTTCCGCGTGTTGCGCGGGGCTTCGTGGAGCGACAGCGAGCGCGGCTTTGTGCTCTCGTCAGGCCGCCAGTTCCGCATTCCGGGGAATCGCTATGACAGCAACGGCTTTCGCTGCGTGCTGGCTCCGGCTGCCGGGCTGCTGCCGGAGAAGTAGGGCGGTGCGCCTTTGTGCCGCCCTGCGGGCTTCGTCAGTGCCGGGAGTTTGGGACGCGCGGGAGCGCGTTCCTCCGTGGTGGTGGATTTAGTGCGAGCGGAAGACCCTGGCATCGACGGCGCGGTACCATGCTTCCGAGCCGGGTTTGAGGGTGGTGCTGATGCCGGATTTTTTGGTGACGGCGCCCATCCATTCGTCGGAGCCGATGTCCGGGCCGTGGCCGGCGCTGTCGGTGATGTGAAGGCGGCTTTCGACGATCCGGTTCCATGCGGGCGTGCCGTGGGGAGGGATGGCTTCGGGCTCGGCGTTGCTTTCCTGCGCATGGTGCGTGGCAGTGCCGGCGGAGGGAGCGGGGGGCGGCTGGCGATGGCAGCAGGCGGACGCGATGGCGGAGAGGGCGGCGAGGCCGATCGCGATGGCGGGCAGCCGGATCTGGGAGGAGTTGCGGTTTGCGGTGGGTGACGAGTCCATAGTGAGATTGTCGATAGCGTCGAGGAGGCGGCAGTCAAGCGACGGCGGCGTGCACCGCCGGCAATGTGCGGGGCTGACTTTTTAAATGGCAACGGCTACGACGGCTCGATGGCCCGCTTTTACATCCCGCCTCACGCATGGAATCCCGACCAGCTCGCGCTCGACGACGGCGAGACGCATCACGCGCTGGGCGTGCTGCGGATGAAGGCGGGGGAGCGCGCGACGGTTTTCAACGGGCAGGGAGCGGAGGCGACGGTGGAGCTGGCGAGCGCGGAAAAGGGGCGCGTGGTTTTGAAAAGGATCAGCGTGGGAAAAAGCGCGCCGCTGGCGTGCGAGATCGTGCTGGGACAGGCGATCCCGAAGGGCAAGAACATGGATCTCATCGTGGAGAAAGCGGTGGAGCTGGGTGCGGCGGCGATCGTGCCGCTGATGAGCGAGCGCACGATCGTGCGGGCGGATGCGGCGGAGGCGCTGGGGAAGCGGGAGAAGTGGCAGCGGGTGGCAGTGGAGGCGGCGAAGCAGTGCGGGCAGAACTGGCTGCCTCGGGTGCACACGCCGCAGACGCCGAAGGATTTTTTTGCGTCGGGCGAAAAGTTCGACCTCATGCTGATCGCGTCGCTCCAGCCGGATTCGCGGCCGGTGAAGGAGACGCTGGCGGAGCTGGGCGGAAAGATGCCGAAGCGGGTGCTGATCCTGGTGGGGCCGGAGGGGGACTTCACGCCGGCGGAGGTCGCGCTCGCGAAGTCGCACGGCTGCCGTCCGGTGACGCTGGGGCCGATCATCCTGCGGACGGAGACGGCGGCGATCTACTGCCTGAGCGTGCTGGGACACGAGCTGTTCCGCTGACGCCTCGATCCGGCTCTTTTTTACTCTGGCCGATCACTGGGATTGACACGGCTCCGCGCCGGGCGCATGAAAGTCCCATGTTCGACGAACAACCGGAGCCCCCAAAGTCATTCATCCAAAAGCTGCAGGAGCGCGCCGCCGCGTCGCGCTTTTTCACTGTGTCCGTGCTTCTGCATGTCGTGCTGATCGTCATGGGCGGCAGCGTGGTGCTTTTCAAGCAGATGTCTGATCCGCCGGATTTCAGTTCCGCGGACGGCCTCGTGAATGCGGATGTGCAGGTGCAGGCTCCCGCGGAGCAGACGCCGGATGTGCAGCAGCAGTTCACGCCACAGGCGCCCTCTTTGAGCGCGCCGTCGCTGGCTTCGATCACGACCACGTCCACCACGCCGACCTTTCAGGTGGCGTCGGCGGTGCCGCAGGTGAAGGCGATGCAGTCGGACGCGATGGCGAGCAAGGTCAGCCAGGTCACGGGGCTGAGGGGTATTTCGGGGCTGCCTTCCGCGATGTCTGGTCGCGCGGGCGGGGCGGCCCGGACCGCGGCGATGATGGACAAAGGGGGCAAGAAAGAGGCGGAAGCCGCTGTGCTGAAGGGGCTGAAGTGGCTCGTGGAGCATCAGAGTCCGGACGGCTCATGGGGGCCGACAAACAAGGGGGCGATGACCGGATTTGCGCTGCTGTCTTTCCTCGGTCACGGCGAGACACCGGTTTCGGCGGAGTTTGGCCCGACTGTGCAGAAGGGGCTCGATTGGCTGGTGGAAAACGGGAAGAAAAACCAGGGCCGTCTGAGCATGGCCGGGAGCTTCAACCAGCCCGGTGTGTATGAGCACGCGATCGCCACCTACGCGCTGGGCGAGTATTACACGATGACCAAAGACGAGCGGGTCGCGGATTTGCTGAAACAGTCCGTGGACTACATCGTCAAGGGGCAGGCGGCGGATGGTGGATGGCAGTATGGCTATGCGCAGGGTCCCGAGAGCGATACTTCGGTCAGCGGCTGGCAGATCCAGGCGCTCAAGGCCGCGCATCTCAGCGGTCTGAATATCGAAGGTGTCGATCCCGCGCTGGACAAGGCGATGCTCAATCTCAAGCGCGTGCAGAAGGACGACGGGAGCTTTGGCTATGTGAACAAGTCCACCGGCCGCTACAGCCTCACGGGCGCCGGGGTGCTCTGCACGTATTTCTGGAAGCAGGACAAGGACAAGAG
>JAYTML010000181.1:0-7943 GCA_043728655.1 Chthoniobacter sp.
CCGTCGAGCGGGGAAACCGCACGCGATTGCCGCGCTTTCCGTCTTCCGTCCGCCGCCTTCCGTCTGCATCCTTTCCGCCCCATGCCCGCCGTCTCCGTCGTCATCCCGCTCTTCAATGAGGAGGGAAACATCGCCCAGCTCCAGCAGGAACTCGCCGCCGCGCTCGCCGGCACCGATCACGAGCTGGTGCTCGTGGACGACTGCTCCACCGACCAGACGCTCGCGCGGATCGAGCGCGGGCCGCGCGTGCGCGTCATCGAGTTTGCGAAAAACACCGGGCAGAGCGCTGCGATGTATGCCGGCATCCACGCGGCGCAGGGCGGCGTGATCGTGCTGCTCGACGGCGACCGGCAGAACGATCCGCAGGACATCCCGCGGCTCCTCGCCGAGATCGAAAAAGGCGCGGACCTCGTCTGCGGCTATCGCGCCAAGCGGCAGGATTCCCTTTCCAAAAAGCTGACCTCCCGGGTCGCGAATTTCGTCCGCTCGCGCTTCACCGGCGACGGCGTACGCGACACCGGCTGCACGCTCAAGGCCATGCGTCGCGAATGCCGCGAGGCGCTCGTCCCCTTCTACGGCATGCACCGCTTCATCCCCGCGCTCATCAAAGGGCTCGGCTACAAGCTCGTGGAGCTGCCCGTGAACCACCGGCCGCGCACCGCCGGCGTGAGCAAATACGGATTCGGCAACCGCGCGTGGAAGGCGACATGCGACATGTTCGCCGTGAAGTGGATGCTTTCGCGGCAAATCCAGATCCGCGTGCGGAAGGAAAGCTGAGCGATGTTTCGCAGGCTCGGCTTCCGCATCTTCCTCGCGATCCTTGCCGCATTCGGCATCGCCAACTGGGCCGGCGCAGCACTCGACCCGGACTGGCACTGGAGCGGCATCGCCACGCAGCCTTTCGGCGAGTGGGTGAAACAGGTGCCCGTCCAGCTCCCGGTGAAGCTCGCCCGCGGGCTCCAGGTGCCCGTCGATTTCGCCGTCGGGAAACTCTCTCAAAACGAGATGCCGTGGTACGTCCGCGTCCCCGCGAAAACCGTGGGCTCCGCCGTGCTCTACGCGCTCCTCGTGCGCGTGATGATCTGGCGCCTGCGCGCCCGCTTTGGCTGGGCGCCGCGTGAGGAAGAGCTGCGCCGGTAGCGCGAGTTTATGCGCGGGGCGATTCGTCGGAATTCCTTCGTCCCGGATTCGCAAAGCTGCGCCGCGAATCCAGAATGAACTGGCCAAAGATGAACGCGCGCACCCGCCCGCTGTCGTAACGGCGCCTCATCCTCCCGCGAATGCATCCGCCAGCCCAGCCGCCGCCCGTCCCTCCCGCCCTGTCCACGAAACCTCGTGCGCTCGCGGATGGCGAGCGCGTGGTGCCCACCCTTCTCTCCGCCAGCGCGCTCACCGTCCTCGGCGACTTCCTTTTTTGGAATCACGCGCCCGGCATTTCGCTGTCGGTGTTCATCGTGGCGGTTGCTTCGCTGATGCTGATCCGGCACGGGCGCGCGTCGCTAAATGCGCGTGTGCTGCTGCCCTTCGCGCTGCTGCTCGCATCGGCCTGGCAGATGGCGGTGGAGATTTCGTTTTCAAACGTCGCCGTAGTCACGGCACTGCTCGCGATCCTGATGGGCGAGCTTTCCTACCCGCATCTGGCGGCGGGATGGGCGCGCTGGTCGGAGTCGCTCCTGGCGTGGGCTGGCGGGCCGGGCCGCTGGGCGTGGCTCGCGCGGTCGCTCAATGAGCAGCCGCTCTCAAAGGCCGGCACCACGGGCCGCCTTGGAGATCACGCGGCGCGGATCATCCGCATCGGTCTGCCGGCGGTTTTCCTGCTGGTGGTTTTTGCCGTCGTCTTCTCGTCCGGCAATCGCATCTTCGCGGAATACCTTGGGCGCTTCGGCAGCCATCTTCGGGAGTGGTTTGCGACTTTTGACCTTTCGATCGCGCGCATCTTTTTCTGGCTCTTCCTCGCCACGCTCGCGCTCGTCTTCATCCGCCCGCGTACGGGAGCGGCCGGCGCGCGGGGCTGGGCGCGACCGCTGCGGGAATGGCGGCGCTCGGACGCCGGCGTAGCCTTCTGGCAATGCGTGATGATCCTCGCCGCGCTCAACGCGCTCTTCTTCGCGGTCAATACGATCGACGTGATCTACCTCTGGATGCACACCGCCGTGCCGGACGGGATGAACGGGAAACAGTTTCTGCACGAAGGCGTGAACAGCCTCATCGCCGCCACCGTCCTCGCGGGCCTGGTGCTCTCCGTTCTCTTTCAGCAGTCAGACGCGGTCACGCAGTCGCGCGTTTTGAAAAGCCTCGCGTTCTTTTGGATCCTGCAAAATCTCGTGCTGATCGCCGGGGTGTTTTTCCGCCTGAAACTCTACGTCGATACCGAGGAGATGACGGCGAAGCGCGTGTACGTCGCCTGCTTCCTTCTGCTCGTCACGCTGGGTTTCGTTTTCCTCTGCGCGCATGTGCGGCGCGGGCGCGGGGCGACGGACCTGATCTGGCGGAATGCCGTGGCGACGTTTGCCCTCTTCTTCGTCCTGCAATTCCTCGACGTGCTCGCATGGGTCTGCCGCTACAACGTCGAGCGCGGCCCGAGGCGTGGGGAGGGCTTCGGCTTCAACATCGCCTACCAGTTGACGCTCGGTCCCGACGCGTGGCCCGTCCTGCTCCGCGCCGCGGAAACGCTGCCGCAAGGCCGCACCCGCGATGATCTGCGGCTCGGCCTGCGCGAGGTGGCCCGGACGCAGTCCTCGCGTCCGTGGGAGGCGGACTGGCGCGAGCGGCAGATCCGGCGCGACCGGAACGCGCGTGAGCTGTGGGCCTGGGCGGCGCCTCTGGGCGAGCCGACTCCCGCCGAGAGGGACTCGCAGATCGTTCAGGACTACTACAGGACAAAGCGGGAGCTGAGTTTCACGGACTAAGCCGCGACACCGCCGCGCCGATCTTCAATTGCTAGTCTGCGCCGGGGCCGGGCGGCGGCTTGGCGCGGGTGCGGCGGCCGGCGTAGGCTGCGCGCATGTTCCGCCCCGTCCTCCTGCTCCTCGCCTCCGCGGCGCTTGCGGCGGCGCAGTTGCAGCCGGAGGTTTTTCCCGAGATCGAGACGGCGATCCGTCTCGCGATCACCGAGGGGCGGCTGCCGGGCGGCGTCGTGCGGGTGGAGCATGGCGGCGCGCATTTTGAAAAGGCGATCGGCGATCGGGCGCTGGAGCCGGCGCGCGAGGCGATGACCAGCGACACGATCTTCGACGCGGCTTCGCTCACGAAGGTCCTCGCGACGACGCCGTGCGTGATGAAGCTGATCGAGCTGGGAAAGGTGGAACTCGATGCGCCGGTCGCGCGCTACTTGCCGGAGTTCACCGGGGAGAACAAAGAGGGCGTGACCGTCCGGCATCTGCTCACGCACACGTCCGGCGCCAAGCCGGGCATCCCGCACGCCGGAATCACGGGCTACGGGGAAGGCATCGCGCGCGCGTGCAAGTTCCCGCTCGGCGATCCGCCGGGGACGCTCATCCGATACAGCGACAGCAATTTCATCCTGCTCGGCGAGATCCTCCGGCGCGCGAGCGGCATGGCGCTGGATGAGTTCGCCGCGGCGGAAATCTTCCGCCCACTCGGCATGAGGGACACCGGCTTCCGCCCTGCCGCGGAGCTGCGCCCGCGCATCGCGCCGACCACGCGCGGCACGGCGCGCGGCGCGGTGCATGATCCGACCGCAGCGAAAATGGGCGGCGTGGCGGGACACGCGGGGCTTTTCACCACGGCCGGCGACGTCGCGCGTTTTGCGCGGATGCTGCTCGCTGGCGGCGAGCTGGACGGCGTGCGCGTATTGCAAAGCGAGACCGTGAAGCTGATGACGACGGTGCAGACGCCGGATGAGATCACCGGCCGGCGCGGCCTCGGCTGGGACATCGACACGGGCCACAGCGGGCCGCGGGGAAAATGGTTCCCGCTCGGCAGCTACGGGCACACGGGCTGGACCGGCGGCTCGCTCTGGATCGATCCGTTCTCGCAGTCCTTCGTCATCCTCCTCTCAAACCGCAACCACCCGACCGAAGCCGGCAACGTCCTCCCGCTGCGCCAGCTCCTCGGCACCCTGGCGGCGGAAAGCGTGAGCGGGTTCAATTTCACCCGCGTCCCCGGCGCGCTCCCGCCGCGGCCGGGCGGACCGCTCGCGACACCACCCGCGGCCGCGACCGCGCAGGTCCTCACCGGTCTCGATGTGCTTGTACGCGAAAAGTTCGCCCCACTGCGCGGCCTGCGCGTCGGCCTCATCACGAACCACACCGGCATCGACCGCCAGCGCCGGCGCAATATCGACCTGCTCGCGAAGGCAGACGGCGTGAAGCTCGTCGCGCTTTTCAGCCCAGAGCACGGCATCGCGGGAAAGGCCGATGAGAAAGTCGGCGACGCCAAAGACAGCACCACCGGTCTCCCCGTCTGGTCGCTCTACGGCGAAGGCCGCGCGCCCAAGCCGGAGCAGCTCGCCGGTCTCGATGCGCTGGTTTTCGACATCCAGGACATCGGCTGCCGCTTTTACACCTACAGCTCCACGCTCGGCGAATGCCTCGCCGCCGCAGCGCGGGCGAAGGTGAAGTTTCTCGTCCTCGACCGCCCGAACCCCATCGGCGGCGTGCTCGTGGACGGCCCGGTGCGCGACGGCGCGGCCAGCTTCACCGCATGGCACGACGTGCCCGTGCGCCACGGCCTCACACTCGGCGAGCTGGCGCGGATGTACAATGCCGAGCGCTCACTCGGCGCCGACCTCACCGTCATCCAGTGCGAAGGCTGGACGCGCGATCTCTGGTGGGACCAGACCGGCCTGCCATGGGTGAATCCGTCGCCAAACATGCGCAGCCTGCCCGCCGCCACACTCTATCCCGGCGTCGGCCTCATCGAGTTTTGCAATGTCAGCGTCGGGCGCGGCACCGACCGCCCCTTCGAGCTGGTCGGCGCTCCGTATATCAATGACCTCACCTTCGCCGCCGCGCTCAATGCCGAGCAGCTCCCCGGCGTCCGCTTCATCCCCGTGCGCTTTACGCCGGCGGGCTACATCTTCTCGGGAAAGGAATGCGGCGGCGTGCAGATCGTCATCACCGACCGCGAAAGCCTGAGCGCGGTCGATACCGGCCTCGCGCTGGCCCGCGCGCTCCAGCGGCAGCACCCCGCCGAGTGGAAAGGAGAGCAACTGCAAAAGCTGCTCGTCCACCCCGCGACCGAAGCCGCCATCCGCGACCTGAGCGAGATCCGCGCGATGAAATCCACCTGGCTCCCCGAGCGGGAGAGCTTCGCCGAGCGGCGCCGAAAGGTGCTGCTGTATCCGTGACGTTCCGTGGCCGCGCCCGCGGGAACGCTGCGCTGCCTCGCCGAGGCTCGCTCAAACCGGGTAACGCACAGCGCCGGCTTTGGTGATCTCGACCACCTTGCTGTCGGCAAGGGCCGTGATCGTGGCGCTGAGTTCCGCGTCGCTAAGAGTCTTCGCAAACCTTCCGAACACGAATGAGCGCAGCGTCTTTTCCTTCGCAGGCCGGTTCGTTTTGTTTTCAGCGAAGTGCGTCTTGAGCACTTTGACCCGCTCATCGAGACCCGGCGGCTCTTTCTGCAACACCGGGATTTTTCCAAACGCCTCGTGGCGCGCGGCGAAGACGCCATTGTCCTTGAGGTGGAGAATCAAGGCATCGAAGCCTTTGTCCCGCGAGAGGATGTGAAAGTAACCCTTCGGGTCCGCGACGGCCTGCACGCCGACGTGGTACGCGAGCACAAAATCCAGCGCGTTCTTGCCGGCGTGACCCGTTTCGACCAGGCGCACCTGCGCGGAATACTTGAGCAGTTTCGTCACCAACTCGACCGGCAGACTCTTGTTCCGCTCGCCAAGGACGAGGGTGACTACGACAGGTTTTCCGGCGATCAAATCGAGATCGACCTCATGGACGTTCTCGAAATCCACGAAGATGTAGTTGGTCCGGTTCATCGTCTTCGCGCTGCTTACACCTGCCGCGTGAGCACTTCCACCGCCGTCACCGACGCCGCGGGGAAGACGAGCGGCGCGGCGGGATCGAGGACGCGCTCGCGGACGGTCATGGGATCATCTTTGGCGGAGGTAATCTCCGCCATCGGGTCGGCGGCGATTTCGAAGGCTTTGCCGGAGAGCACGGTGAGTCCATCCAGTGCGAGCCGGCACGACTGCGAGCGGGTGCGGTGGGTATTCACGACGTGGAGGAAAAACTGGTCGCCGGTGCGGCTGGCGGTGATGTCGAGTTCGGGCGGGCCGCCGCTGATGCGGACGAATTTCTCGCCGGTGTGCTTGCGGTAAAGCGCGGTCACTTTGCCGAGCGGCATGATGTAGGATTTGCCACCTGGCGTCGGAATCATGATGACATTGCTCTGCCAGCGCGTGCCGCAGAAGTCGCCGAGATTGGCGATGCGCAGGAGGTCGCCGTGGCGCTGGTGGAGATTGAGGAAGCGCGCGTAGGCGACGCCTGTGGCCCACGCGGAATTGAGGTCGCAGCGGTTGCGCCCCTGCATGGTGAAATGGCTCTCGGTCATCACGAGCGGGAACTTGAAACGCTCCACCTGCTGCCGCATTTCCATGATCTTGTGCTCCTGCCTTTTCACCGTGCCCATGAGCGCCTCCCACGTCGCGGCTGGATCTTTGAGATAGGCGTTGTCGCTCAGCGGAGCGCCGGGATCGAAGAGATGATGAAAGGCCACGAAGTCGATGTGCTCGCCGGCTTTCTCGATCATCTCGGGCGCCCATCCGCTGTCGCCCCAGCCGATGAGCTTGATCGCGGGATCGGCCTTCCGCATCGCCTGGCTGAACTCGATGGTTTTGCGAATCGCCCAGTCGCGCTTAAAGCGGCGCGGGTCGAAGGACGTTTCATTGCCGAGCTGCCAGACCTTGATGGGAAACGGCTCGCGCGAGCCGTGGGCGATGCGCTCCTTGTTGTCAGGATCGTTGCAATAGCTCACCCAGTCGGCGGCTTCCTGCGCATTCCCGGCGCGCTCTTCGCCGAGCTCGTTCACCTGCCAGCGCGGGTCGCCTTCGGCTTCAAAGTTCACGCACATCAGCGGGTCGGCTTTTACCTGACGGCAAAAATCCATGTACTCTGCGGTGCCGACCTGATTCGTCTCCACACCGCCCCACTGGAGATTGTGCATCGGCTTGCGCCCGGCGCGCGGACCCACGCCTTCGCGCCAGCGGTAGTAGGAGCTGAAAAGACCGCCCCATCGCAGCATCGGCGGCGCGAGTTCTTTCGCCGCTTCGATGAGATCGGGCCGCCACCGATTTTGCATGTGATCCCAGCTCGCCTCGACCGAGCCATCCGTGGTGCCCAGCGGCTCCATGAACTGCATGTAGAGCCACGGTGAAAGATCGAACAACGGCTCTGGCGCGACTTTCACCGTCGCCGCGGCATCCTCTTCCCCCAGCGCCACCGCCGACGAGGCGAGCATTCCCGCCGCAGTCCAGCCCACGCACTGGAGCGCTTCGCGGCGGGAGACCAAGCGGGGCTGCGGGGAATCCGCGGATTCGATCTCAGTCATGAGTCTCCGTATAGATCTTTGACCCACGTCCGCACAATGCGAATGCCGCGCGGACACGCATCCAAATGCGATCCGATTCCCCGCGCGGAATCGATGCTGACGCGGCTCGTCACCCCGCGGCTTGGACGTCGTTTCCCAAACGACCCCGCCCGCTTCCGGGACAGGATCAGCCGCCCTGGGTTTGAACGACGCTGAGCGCCGTGCCGAGTGCCAGAGCCAGGATGAACAGCACCATCAGCCAGTGGCGGGTGAAACCGTTCTCGTCGGTGAACACCCGGGCCCCGCAGCGGGGGCAGATCGTCAATATATGGGTGCGACTTTTTTCGCACTCGGGGCATCGGAATGGCGCGTCCATACGTGCAATAGTGAGGCTGCCCCAAATGGCGGGTCGAGCCGGAGCCGATAGGAATGCGCCC
>JAYTML010000182.1:0-1770 GCA_043728655.1 Chthoniobacter sp.
AACGGGCTCCGCTGGGGGCCGGACGGCTGGCTCTACGGACGCCACGGCATCCAGGCCACCTCGCACGTCGGCGCTCCCGGCACGCCCGACGCGAAGCGCATCGCGATGAACTGCGCGATCTGGCGCTTCCATCCCGTGCGGAAGGTTTTCGAGGTCGTCGCCAGCGGCACCACGAATCCATGGGGCATGGACTGGGACCAGCATGGCGAGGCGTTTTTCACGAACACCGTCATCGGCCACCTGTGGCACCTCATCCCCGGCGCCCATTACCGGCGCATGTACGGCGAGGATCTCACGCCGCACACCTACGGGCTCATCGAGCAGCACGCCGACCATTACCACTGGGACGCGACCGGAAAATGGACCGAATCGCGCGACGCGAAAAACGGCGCGGACGCGCTCGGCGGCGGGCACTCGCACGAGGGCTGCCTCATCTACCAGGGCGGCGCGTGGCCGGAGGAATACCGGGGCAAACTTTTCACGGTCAATTTCTACGGACGCCGCGTGAACATGGAAAGCCTGGAGCCTGACGGCAGCGGCTACGTGGCGAAGCACGGCGCGGATTTCCTGACGGTCGGCGACCCATGGTTCCGCGGCGTCGATCTTCTGGCGGCATCGGACGGCGGCGTCTTCATGTCGGACTGGAGCGATACTGGCGAGTGCCATGAAAACGACGGCGTCCACCGCACCAGCGGGCGCATTTACAAAATCTCCGCCGGCCCCGCCGCCATCGTGCCGCCCGATCTCGCGAAACTCACCAACACCGAACTCGCGCAGCTCCAGCTCTCGCCGAATGAATGGCTCGTCCGCCAGTCCCGCCGCCTCCTTCAGGAGCGCGCCGCCGCGGGCGGCAAAATGAAGGACGCGCAAACCGCGCTGCTCGCGATGACGGCCAGGGAAGTCCCCGTCCCAAGCCAGCTCCGCGCGCTCTGGGCGCTCCGCGCAATCGGCAGCGCGGGTGACAAGGTGCTGCGCGACGCGCTCGCGAATCCTGACGAGCATCTCCGCGTCTGGGCCATCCGTTTTCTCACCGAGGACACCCGCGCGCTCAAGACCGTGCCCGCCGAGTTCATCCGCCTCGCCGCGAAAGACCCCTCGCCCGCCGTCCGCCTCGCGCTCGCGTCCGCGCTCCAGCGTTTCCCAGCCGAAGCCCGCGCCGACCTCGCCCGCCCACTGCTGCAGCACGCCGAGGACGCCGCCGACCACAATCTCCCACTCATGCTCTGGTACGGTCTGAACCCGCTTGGCGACAGCGATCCCGGCCTGCTCGCCACGCTCGGCAGCAAGGCGAAAATCCCCGTCACCGTCCGCTGCATCGCGCAGCGGCTCGCGGAGTCCATCGAGCGCGAGCCGCTCGCCGTCGATCTCCTCCTCGGAGGCGCCCTCGGTGCCGCGCCGGAAATCCAGACCGCCATCGTCGAGGGTTTTAGCGGCGCCTTTCAAAAGGCCGGCTCGGCCCCGATGCCGCTCGCCTGGGAGCAGTTCGCCGCCAAGCTCGCCGACAACGCCGACCCGAAGCTCCGCGAACGGCTCGACGCCCTCGACAAGATCTTCTTCGCCGGCCAGCAGGTCGCCGACGCCCGCCGCGTGGTGCTCGATCCGAAGATGCTCCCCGACGAGCGCCGCACCGCGCTGGAGACGCTCATGGAAGCCCACGCACCCGCGCTCCGCGACATCTGCACGCAGCTCCTCCCCGATCTGCTCATGCGCTTCCCCGCCGCCCTCGTCCTGACCAGCCTCGACGACCCGCGCGACACCGCCGCGCTCGTC
>JAYTML010000183.1:0-4397 GCA_043728655.1 Chthoniobacter sp.
AAGCCAGAGCTGCGTTGGGCGGGGCTGGCTTTCTTTTTTGGGAAATCTTGGCTCTCACGGAGGCGGGCGATAGGTATTGGGAATACGTGCTTTCGCCGTGCTTGCCACTGTGAAGGCGGGCCGCTACATGTCCCGGCTCCCGATTTTCCGTGAATCCCACCCTCCTCATCGTTGACGACGAAAAGCACACCCGCGAAGGGCTGCGCGCGTCGCTGGAGGACAGCTTCGAGGTGTATGTCGCGGCGGACATCGGCGGGGCGCTGGGCGTGCTGGAGCGCGAGACGGTGGACCTCGTCCTGACCGATCTGCGGCTGGGCGGCGAGGATGGGATGACGCTGGTGGACAAGGTGCTCGCGCTGCCGCATCCGCCGATCGTGATCATGATGACGGCGTACGGCTCCGTGGACGCGGCGGTCGAGGCGATGAAGCACGGCGCGTATGACTTTGTGACGAAGCCGCTGAACATCGACCGGCTGGAGATCCTGATCCAGCGGGCGCTGCGGAGCCGGAAGGTGGAAAGGGAGGTGGTGGAGCTGAAGCAGGTGGTGGAGAAGAAATTCGGGCTGGAGCGGCTGATCGGCGAGTCGCTGGTGATGGAGGAGGTTTTTGACACTGTCCGCCAGGTCGCGCCGACGCGGGCGACGGTGCTGATCCAGGGCGGGAGCGGCACGGGCAAGGAGCTGGTGGCGCAGGCGATCCATGCGCTGAGCGGGCGGCCAAAGCCGAAGTTCGTCGCGGTGCATTGCGCGGCGCTGTCGCCGCAGCTTTTGGAAAGCGAACTGTTCGGGCACGAGCGCGGGGCTTTCACGGGGGCGGTCGAGCGGCGCATCGGACGCTTTGAGCAGGCGAATGGCGGGAGTATTTTCCTCGATGAGATCGGCGAGATCGACGCCGCCACGCAGGTGAAGCTGCTCCGGGTGCTCGGCGAGGAGCGGAGCTTTGAGCGGGTGGGCGGCAATACGCCGATCAAGGTGGATGTGCGCCTGATCGCGGCGACGAACCGGAATCTCGAGAAGCTGGTGAGCGAGGGGAAGTTTCGCGACGACCTCTTTTTCCGCCTGAGCGTGGTGCCGATCACCATGCCGCTGCTCCGCGAGCGGAAGGAGGACATCCCGCTGCTCGTCGCGGCATTTCTGAAAGCCTTTGCGGAGGAGAATGGGAAGGCCGTGCCCGAGATCACGGCGGATGCCATGCAGGCCATCCTGCGCTACGACTGGCCGGGGAATGTGCGCGAACTGCGGACGGCCATCGAGCATGGCGTGGTGATGACGAAGACCGGGAAAATCACGCTGCGCGACCTGCCCGCATTCGTCCGCGAGGGCGCGACGGCAGGCGGCGGCGGCCCAGCTTCTGAGCAGTACATCCCACTGCGGGGGAGTCGTTTCAATTTGCACGATACCGAGCACCGGCTCATCCTCCAAGCCCTCGAAGACACCGGTGGAAACGTCACCCAGGCTGCAAAAAAGCTCGGAATTAGCCGGCGCACTTTGCACCGTAAAATCAACGAACTAAAGACCCCAAAAGATGATCAACCAAACTAAGGTCCAGGAACTGGTACACAAACTGGAGGAGGGGGGGTGGGTCAAAAAGGTCAAGTTTGCCGTCATCGTCTCGGCCATCATCTTCAACATCAACCTGTGGTTCTTCCGCGACGCGGGATTCAAGGGGCTGTCGCATGAGAAGGGGATAGAGCAGGCGCAGATCGCGCGGGAGATTTCGCGAGGGAATGGCTTCACGACAAAGATGATCCGGCCTGCGGCGCTGTGGCTGTTTGAGAAAAACATGGGCAAGTTTCCCGCAGACACGCAGCCGGACATCTTCCACGCGCCGCTCAATCCGTACATCAACGCCGCGGCCTTCATCGCCGCGGACACGGTGGACGGATGGCTGCGCAAGGCGCAAAAAACGGCCGAGATCTTTTCGTGGTTCACCCACGACAGGCTGATGAGCACGAAGGAACTCGTCTACACCTACGACAAGATCATCGCCGCGGTGCAGGTGCTGTTTTACCTGCTCGCGGTCCTCATCAGCTATTACACGGCGCGACGGCTCTTTGACGACCGGCTGGCGGCGTTTGCCGGGTGCATGATGCTGATCTGCCAGCGGTTTTGGGAGTACGCGATGTCCGGCCTGCCGCAGATGCTCATGCTGTTTCTTTTCAGCGCCGCCGTGCACACGCTGGTCCGCGCGATCGAGGCGAAATACCTCAGCAAGCCCGCGCTGGGCTGGCTTTCCGCGACAGCCGGACTATTCGGACTGCTCGCGCTGACGCATGGGATCACGATCTGGATGTTCGTCGGGGCGTTGATATTCGTGGCCCTCTTTTTCCGGCCGCTCGGGCGCGACGCCGCGGTCATGGCGGTCATTTTCATGGCGATCTACACACCGTGGCTGGTGCGCAACCAGCAGGTCTGCGGGACGCCGGTGGGGCTCGGCTGGTACTCAGGGCTGTCCGGACTGAGGGGCAGCGAGTCGAAAATCATGCGTTCGCTTGACGTCTCACTCCAAGGCGTTTCGCCGCGGACATTCCGGGCCAAGGTCCAGAGCCAGGTCATCGATCAGATCGGCTCGCTGACCGAGTTGCTCGGCAAATCGCTGATGGCGCCGATATTCTTCGTGTCGCTGCTGCATCTCTTCAAGCGGCCGGAGACATCGCACTTTCGATGGGCCATTTTTCTCATGTGGCTGTTCGCGGTTTTTGGGATGGCCGTCTTCGGGATGCCGGAGGGCGGGGGGCTGCGCGCAAATGACCTCCACATCCTCTTTGTCCCGATGATGATCTGCTACGGGCTGGCCTTTGTCCTCGTGATGTGGACGCGTCTCGAGATCAATATCAAGCTGGTGCGGCTCGCCTTCCTCAGCGCGCTCTTTTTCCTCTCATCGATGCCTTTCATCAATGACGCCATCCAGATGATGGCCGGGCCGCAGAGTCAGATCCAATGGCCGCCATACGTCCCGCCGTATATCGCGATCATGCGAAACTGGACGACGGAGAAGGAGGTCATCACCACCGACATGCCGTGGGCCGTGGCGTGGTACGCGGATCGGAGGAGCCTCTGGCTGCCGATGTCGGTCCAGGACTTCGTCACACTCAATGACTACAAGCTCCTGAACGGAGCCATCGTCGGGCTCTACCTGACTCCGGTCACCGGGAATAAGGCCTTCATCGCCGACATCGTGAAGGGCGAGTATTCGGAATGGGCGCCATTCATCCTCCGCAACATCACGACTCGGGACTTCCCGCTCAAGGTTTCGACCGTGATGCCCGTGGACAATGAGTGCATCTTTTACGCCGACCGCGACCGGTGGACCGAGCGCGAGGACTGACCGGGGAAAAGATGAGAGTTGAGAGTTGAGCGCTGAGCGATAGAGAATCCCGCTGATGCCAGCCAAACCGACACCCGCAGCAACGACGCACACCTTCGAGACCGCCATTGGCCGACTCGAACAGGTGGTCGAGGAGATGGGCTCGGACAAGCTGCCGCTGGAGGACCTCATCAGGCGCTACGAGGAGGGGATCGATCTCGTGAAAGTGTGCGAGTCAAAGCTCCAAGCCGTCGAAAAGCGCGTCGAGGTCCTCATGCGCAAAGCGGACGGCGATCCCGAACTTGTGCCGTTTGACTCCGAGAGCAAGCCGGCCACCGGCCCCCGCCAGGACGTCAGCCTATTCTGAGGGAGTCTCCCCTCCCGGCAAACCTCCGTCATTCGCCCGCCACATTCACCACCCGACTTTTTCCAATGCCCAAGCCGCTGCTGACCACCATTAATTCGCCCGCCGACATCAAAGCCATCGCCGAGCAAGACCTCCCGCAGCTTGCCCAGGAGGTGCGCGACGAACTCGTCCGAGTCCTCTCCGATGACAATCCGACCTCCGTCGGCGGCCACCTGGGGCCGAACCTCGGCGTTGTCGAGCTGACCATCGCGCTGCACCGCGTTTTTGAAACGCCGAAGGACAAGTTCGTCTTCGACGTCTCGCACCAGGGCTACGTCCACAAACTCTTCACCGGCCGCCGCGAGCGGTTCGGGACGATTCGGCAGTACGAAGGCCTCAACGGCTTCCTCCTCCGCACCGAAAGCGATCATGACTGCTACGGCGCGGGCCACGCCGGCACCGCCCTCAGCGCCGCGCTCGGCATGGCCGTGGGCCGGGACAAGCGCGGCTCGGATGAAAACGTGGTCTGCATCGCGGGCGACGCCGCATTCACCTGCGGCGTCAGCTACGAGGCGCTGAACAACGTCGCCGATTCGACCAAGCGGTTCATTGTCGTCCTCAACGACAACGAGTGGTCCATCGCGAAAAACGTGGGTGCCATCGCCAGCTACTTCAACAAGATCGCCACCCACCCGACCTACGCGCACCTCCACGAAAAGGCCGCGAACTTCGTCGAAATGCTCGG
>JAYTML010000184.1:0-8422 GCA_043728655.1 Chthoniobacter sp.
TGTATCCATGCAGTTGGAGCACTTGGATTTTAACGCAGAGGCGCGAAGGCGCAGAGATCGCAGAGAGTTTCCGTTAATGGGATTGGAAACACGAAAGGGTGATTGCCGGAGGCGTTGCTTGGAGATTGTGAAATTAGTTGGGAGTCCGGGCGCAGGAGCGCCACGTGGGCGCGCTGGAGCGCTTGGCTCCGAATGGGAGCTTGCGGAGCCAAGCGCTCCTGCGCGCCGGCCTGGCGCTCCCGCGCCAGCACCCGGCGGAAGCGGCAGCGGTTCACTTCACGAGAATGCTGGAGCAGGAGAGCGAGGTGCCGGCGCTGCGGAGGCCGGGCGTGAGCGGCGTGGCGGGCACCTCGAGTTGCCCGGCGGGAGCGTCATTGAGCGAGAGCGTGAGCTGCGCGCCGCGCCGCGAGACGGCGAGACGGTTCCAGCCTTTCGCCCGCGCGGCGGCGAGCGCGGGCAGCGGGATCTCCCGTCCGTCGGCGTCGCGCAGGACCAGCGGCGGCGCGAGCGCCGCGGGTGCGGCGTCCCACGACCAGTCGAGCTGCAGATCGAAGTCGGCGAGCGCGCGCTCGCTCCACAGCGGACCAGCCTCGGCGGTTGCGCGGAGTTTCCAGTCAGCGGGTGTCCATCCGGCGGCCTCGCGCCAGCCGCGGAGGGTGCGTCCGTCGTAGAGCGGCTTCCACCCCTCGGCGAGCGGGGCCGTCTGTTCCGGGCTCGCTCCGGAGGCTGGCAGTTCCTTGATCCGCAGGTTGCGCCAATCCACCGGGCCGCCCTCGCTTTCGAGGCCGATGTAGCCTTTCCGCCAGACGCTGTCGCTGCCGCCGCTCACTTCCTTGCCATTCACCGCGAGGCGGAGCGTGCCGTCCTCGCAGGTGATGCGGTAGTGGTTCCACTCGGGCGAGGGCTTGCTGCGCTGCTCGGTGGGGAAGCTGCGCATGCCGCGGCTGGGCGGAAAGGGTTTCAGCGTCGAGCCATGGATCGCGAAGACGTCGCCGTGCGTGGTGTAGTTCGCGGTGTTGCCGTAGCCGTGGTCGAGCACCTGCACCTCGATGGCGCGGAGAAAGGGCTGGCCGGGCGCGGGGAGCGGGCTGGCCCAGATGAAGACGCCCGCGTTGCCGGCGGGTTTGAGATGCCGCCATTCGAGTTCGAGGATGAAATTCTCGTACTGCCGCGGAGTGCGCAGCGCGCCGGTGGGGATGCCGTCGCAGTGGATCATGCCGTCGCGCACGGTCCATGTCTCGGCGGCGCAGTTTACATTCACCCAGCCGTCGAGGGTCTTGCCGTCAAAGAGCGGGACGAAGCCGTCCTCGGCAGCGAAAGCGACGACGGGGAGGAGGAACGGGAGAAGGGAGGGGAGCTTCATGCGTGCGACCAGAGCAGAAGCGGAGGGCCGCGCCAACCGCCGCTTTCCCGCGGCGTCTGACAATTCTTTGACAGCCTTTTTACCGCGCTGTGGCACTGCGGCTCTAAGGATGCCGTAGAGGTGTTCGTCGAACCCAAGAAACCTATGAACACCAAACTCCATTCCTCGAAAAAAATCACGCCGCTGGCGGGCTCCGTCTGCGGCCTCCTCGCGGGCATCGCGCTCGCGGTCAGCTCCGCCGGATGGGCGCCCGGCGCTTTTGCCAAAGAGCCCGCCGGACGCACGGCGGAGGCGCAGGCGGAAAAAGCAGGCGAAACAAAATCCGCCGCGCGCGCACCGGAGGAGGCGGTGCGGGTGGGCATCGAATACCTGCTCAATCAGCAGAAGAGCGACGGCGGCTGGGGGCAGGGCGGCGGGTGGCGGCAGAACGCGAAAGGGGGCGGGCGCGTGGAGGGCGCGAATGTGGAAGACCCGCCCGATCTCGGAAACACCTGCGTGAGCCTGGTGACGCTGTTGCGCGCGGGCGATTCGCCGGCGGAGGGCGCGCATCGCGAGGCGGCGCGAAAGGCATTCGAGTTCATCTGCGGGCAGGTGGAGCAGGCGGATGAGAAATCGCTCTACGTGACCTCGGTGCGCGACACGCAGATGCAGGTGAAGATCGGCACGTATGTGGACACCTTCCTCGCGGGCTGGGCGCTCTCGGAGCTGAAAGGGCGCGTGGGCGACGAGGCCGCGGAAAAGCGCCGGGCGACCGCGCTCGACAAGGTGGTGGCGAAGATCGAGCGCAACCAAAAGGAGGACGGCTCCTTTGCCGAAAACAAAGGCTGGGCCGCCGTGCTCTCGCAGGGGCTGTGCAGCAAGGCGTTGAACTCCGCCGCGCGCAGCGGCGCGAAGGTGAGCAACAAGACGCTCGACAAGGATCAGCAGCAGAATCTCGCCGGGCTGGATTTGGCGAAGGGTGACTTCAGCACGACGACAGGCGCGGCGGAGCCGTCGAGTGCGGGCGTCTCGCTCTACCGCGAAGCGGCGAAGCTCGGCGGCTTGCGCGCGAAGACGCAGTCGAACGCGCCGCGCAAGGCGGAGGCGGAGCGGAAGATCGCGGATGCCAGCGCGCCAGCGGCGGAGAAGGAGCAGGCGCACGAGGAGCTGAAGCAATTCGCGGCGGATGAAAAGGCGTCGCAAGTCGCGCAGGCGGCGGTCGCGGGGAAGCTCGGCGACAGCAAATACGTCGCGGGTTTTGGAAACAACGGTGGCGAGGAATTCCTCAGCTACCTGAACCTCGGCGAGAGCCTGCGCGAACGCGGCGGCAAGGAGTGGGACGCGTGGAAGGAGAAGATGCACACGACGCTGTGCTCGGCGCAAAATGAGGACGGAAGCTGGGCGGGCCACCACTGCATCACGGGCCGCACCTTCTGCACCTCCGCGGCGCTGCTCACGCTGCTCATCGATCGCGCGCCGGCGGGCGCGGTGATCGGCACCGCGGCGCCTGAAAAGCCCGCTCCGAAAACTGCCGCGGTGGAGTGACGGTCATGCCCCAAACGCGACGCGAATTCCTGGTGCGCGCCGCCGCTCTTTGCGGCGGCGCGCTCACCGGCTGGGCAGAACCGCCGCGCACTGGCAGTGCGGATGCTTTGCGCGCGGCGGTGGGATTTCTCGCTGCGCGGCAGTCGCGCGACGGCGCGTGGCGCTCGGCGCGGTATGGCGCATTCAGGGAGGGCGATGCGCTCACGCCGCTGGTGCTGTGGGCGCTCGCCAGCGCGCCCGGCGCGGATGCGGAGCCGCTCGCGCGCGGCGTGCGCTGGCTGGAAAGTCTGACGGATACACAGTCTGCGCGCGGCGAGCCGTGGGTGGAGCTGCGCTACCCGCTCTTCACGGCGAGCTACGCCGCGCAGGTTTTTTCGAAGACGGGCGACGCCCGCCGGGCCGGCTTTTGGGCCGATCTCGCCGGGCGGCTCCGGATCGCGCCGTCGCTCGGCTGGCCGGCGGACGCCGCCGCTTGCGGCGCGTGGAGCGATGCGCCCGGGCCACCCCGGCTTCCGCCGGGTGTTTCAACTCCGCCCGACATGCTCGCGCCGAATATCTCCGCCACCGTCCTAGGCCTCGCCGTGCTCGCTGCCGCCGGACGCCAGGATCGCGCTGCCGCGCTGCCCTTTCTCGCGCAGTGCCAGAACTTCTCCGCTACGCCAACCGCGCCTTTCGATGATGGCGGGTTCTTTTTCGCCCCCGCCGATCCCGTGCGAAACAAGGCGGGCGTCGCCGGCCGCGACGCGACGGGCCGCGAGCGCTACCACTCTTACGGGAGCGCGACGTGCGATGGCGTGATCGCGCTGCACGCCAGCGGATGCGGAGCGGACGATCCGCGTATGCGCGCCGCGCTCGGCTGGCTCGGCCGCCATGCTGCCGGGATGAAGCACAGAGGCACGTGGGCCGCCGACCGCGGGGATGAGCGCGAATCGCTCCGCTACTACCACGCGCAGGCATTTGCGGCCGTGCTTCCCATCGCGGGCGCTGCGCCGTGGGCCGTCGCGCAGCGCCGCGCGCTCACCGCGGACCTCCTCGCGTGCCAGGGGCGCGACGGGTCATGGAGCGGCGAGTGCCCGGACAGCTTCGAGGACGATCCGATTGTCGCCACGGCCTTCGCCGTCCGCGCGCTGTCGTAGGGAAAGCTGTGAGCTTCCCCCTGCGGGCGATCACTCCTCCAGCTTCTGCCACTGCTCGCCGTCGTCGTCCTCATCATTCTCCTGCTCGCCGAGCAATTCGCTGAGGTCGATCACGCGTGCGTCGCCGGTGAGCGGGCCAAACATTTTCTCCAGCTCGCTTTGATAGTCGGCGGCGCTGGCCTCGCGGCTGAGGCGGTATTCCTCGGCGGTCATGGTCCAGGCGGGCGGGGAGATGCGCAGCTTGTATTTGGTCGTCTGGATGACCACGCGGCCATTGCGCGGGCTGAACCATTCGAGATAGAGCGCATTCGCCCAGTGCCACGGCGCGTTCTTGGTGCGGATGAATTCCTCGATGGGCATTTCGGGCACCTTGACCCGCTGCGATGCGGTGATGTCGCCCACATGGCCGCGCTGGTCTGTGGAAAAGCCGTCGCGCAGGCCGGCGACCGGTTCCGTGTTTTGAATGCTCAGCGTGCAGCCTGCGAGGTCCGGCGCGCAGTCGCCGTGCAGGTCGAGCACCACCGGCTCCGCGACGCCGAGGAACCACAGCGTGCCTGTCACGCGGCCGCGCGTACGGTTGTCGATTTCACCGCGGAGGAGATGTTCGTCGATGCGCCAAGCCATGCGTTCCATTTCGGCAAGGCGTGGAGGAAAAGCAAATGCGGATGCGGCGGGATCTGCGCGAAAAGGAGGAGCGGTGTCTGCGGCTTAGTCCTCGCCGACGGTGGCGTTGGCGGGTAGGACTCCGGGCACTTTTATGCCCCACGCATCGCTTCTCTCCGAACCCGCCACCGATCCTCTTGCGCTCTATCACTTCCGGGATGCGATCGTCTCCGTCGATCTGCTCGCCGCGGCGCTGGCGCATCTGGATTTTTTCACGTGGCTCGCGGATCACCCGTCCACGCTCGGCGCGATCTGCGCGCACTTTGAAATCCATCCGCGCCCGGCGGACGTGATGATGACGCTCTTTACGGCGATGGGCCTCGTCACCTCGGCGGGCGGTTGCTTTCACTGCACGCTGCGGGCACGCGAGCATCTGTGCGCGGGTTCGCCATGGAATCTGGCGCCGTACTACGTCTCGATGAAGGACCGGGCGCCGACGCTCGACATGGTAAAAGTCCTGCGCACCGGCAAGCCCGCAAACTGGGGCAGCTACGATCCGCAGGCTTGGGCGCAGGCGATGGAGCGCGAGGATTTCGCAAAACCTTTCACGGCGGCGATGGATTGCCGCGGCGTGCTGCTCGGGCCGGCGATGGCGAAGAAGCTGGATCTCTCGCAGCAGCGCGCGGTGCTGGACGTGGCGGGCGGATCGGGGATCTACGTGTGCGCGCTGGTGGCGCGGCATCCGCATCTGCGCGGGGCGGTTTTTGAAAGGCCGCCGGTGGATCGCATCGCGCGCGAGTGCATCGCGAAGCAGGAGTGCACGGCGCAGGTGGAGGTGGTCGCGGGGGACATGTTCACGGACGCGTGGCCGGCGGGGTTCGACACGCATCTCATCTCAAACGTGCTCCACGACTGGGACGAGCCGCTCGTGCGGGACCTGCTCGCGAAGTCCCATGCCGCCCTGCCTCCCGGCGGGCTGCTGATCGTGCATGATGCCTACATCAACGCCGAAAAGACCGGCCCGCTGCACGTCGCGGAATACTCCGCGCTGCTGATGAACATCACCGAGGGAAAATGCTACTCGCTCGCCGAGATGCGCGTGTATCTCGACGGCGCGGGGTTTGAGTGGATGGAGTATCAGCCCACGGCGGTGGCGCGGGGTTACATTCTCGCGAGGAGGATCTGATCGTGACGAAGCACACACCCCTCCTGCTCGCCGCCTGCCTGCTGCCGATGATGATGACCGCCGACGAAGTGAAGCCGACCTATCCGAAGACCCGCCAGGATGCGCAGATGGATGACTGCCACGGGGAGAAAGTCGCGGACCCATTCCGCTGGCTGGAGGACGATAACTCGGACGAGACCAAGGCGTGGGTGGTGGAGCAGAACAAGGTGACGTCGGTGTTTCTCGACGCGATCCCGGAGCGCGCGAAGATCAAGGAGCGGCTGACGAAGCTGTGGAATTACGAGCGCTTCGGGGTGCCGTTCCAGCGGGGCGGGCGTTACTTTTTCACGCGAAACAGCGGGCTGCAAAACCAGCGTGTGCTTTACACCCTCGGCAGGCACGAGGAGCCGCCGCGGGTGCTGCTGGATCCGAACACGCTCTCGGCGGACGGGACCGTCTCGCTGGCCGGATATTCCGTGAGCGACGATGGCGAGTTGCTCGCGTACGGGCTTTCGCGGGCGGGGTCGGACTGGGAGGACTGGCATGTGCGCGAGGTGGAGACGGGCGCCGAGCGCGGGGATCTGGTGGACTGGGTGAAGTTTTCCGGCGCGTCGTGGACGAAGGACGGGAGCGGCTTTTACTACAGCCGCTACGAGGCGCCGCGGGCGGGCGAGGAAAAGAAGGGCGTGAACGAGTTTCAGAAGCTCTACTTTCACCGGGTCGGCACGAAGCAGGCTGACGACACGCTCGTGTACGAGCGGCGCGACCACGCGGACTGGGGCTTCAATGCCGGAGTGACGGACGACGGGCGCTTCCTGGTCATCCATGTGAGCAAGGGCACGGACACGAAGAACCTGATCTTTTACAAGGACCTCGCCGATCCGCTCTCGAAGGTCGTCGAACTGATCCCGGAGTTCACGGCGTCGTATTCGTTCATCGACAACGATGGGCCGCTTTTCTTTTTCGAGACCGATCTCGATGCGCCGCGCAGCCGCGTGGTCGCGATCGACATCCGGAAGCCGGCGCGCGCGGACTGGCGCGAGATCATCCCGCAGGCCGCGGAGGTGCTGAAAAACGTGACGCTGGTCCGGCGGCAATTCCTCTGCCGGTATCTGAAGGACGCACACACTGTCGTGCGCTTCATGGAGTGGGATGGAAAGGCCGAGCGCGCGAAGGTCGTGCGGGAACTCGCGCTGCCGGGACTGGGGACTGCTGATGGTTTTGGCGGGCGGCGCGATGACGTGGAGACGTTCTATTCTTTCACGAGCTTCACCGCGCCGGGGGTGATCTACCGGCTCGACATGAAGACCGGCGAAAGCAGTGTCTTCCGCGAGCCGCGCGTGGATTTCAAGCCTGAGGACTACGAAACGAAGCAGGTCTTTTTTCCGAGCAAGGACGGCACGCGCATCCCGATGTTCATCACGCACCGGCGCGGGCTGGCGCTCGACGGCTCGGCTCCGGCGCTGCTCTACGGCTATGGCGGATTCAATATCAGCCTCACGCCGGGCTTCAGCGTGACCGATCTCGTGTGGATGGAAATGGGCGGCGTCTTCGCGATGCCGAACCTGCGCGGCGGCGGCGAGTACGGCTTCGACTGGCATCAGGCGGGCATCAAGGGGCGGAAGCAGAATGTCTTCGACGACTTCATCGCCGCGGCCGAGTGGCTCGTGGAAAGCAAGTACACCTCCCGCGCAAAACTCGCGATCCAGGGCGGCAGCAATGGCGGCCTGCTCGTCGGCGCGTGCATGACGCAGCGGCCCGATCTTTTCGGCGCGGCGCTGCCGGCGGTCGGCGTGCTCGACATGCTGCGCTTCCACAAATTCACCATCGGCTGGGCGTGGAAGAGCGACTACGGCTCGGCTGAGAACGCGGACGATTTCCGCACGCTCCTCGCCTACTCGCCGCTCCACCGGCTCAAGCCCGGCGTGCGCTACCCCGCCACGCTCATCACCACCGGCGACCACGACGACCGCGTGGTCCCCGCGCACAGCTTCAAGTTCGCTGCGCGCCTCCAGGAGTGCCAGGCGCCCGACGGCCCGCCCGTGCTCATCCGCATCGAGACGAAAGCCGGGCACGGCAGCGGGAAGCCGATGACGAAGATCATCGAGGAAAAGGCGGACCAGCTCAGCTTTCTCGTCCGCGTCTTTGGGATGAGCGTGCCGTGATCGCTATACTGCCGCGGGCCGGCGTTGTCCGCGCACGCGGAGCAATCCGTAGATCAGCGCGCCGATCGCCACGGCAAAGAGCCCGACGCTGAGAAGCGGCCTGGCTGCAAGCCACGCGATGGCGATGATGAAGATCGAGGTCGCGAATGCGAGAATCGTGGCGAGCAACCCCGTCCCAAACCCAACTATAGAGCCGATGAATGGAACCACGTCCGCGAAAACCCGCAGCGGATTTAGCATTACGGCGAATCCAATCGCCATCAGGACAAAGCCTCCGACACGGAGCGCCCAGGTGAGGATGCGGTTCTCGTCCTGCGCATGCTGAAACATCAATGCCGCGCTCATTACGCCGCTTTCCACGCGCTCGATTTCACGCCCAGCATGCGTCGGAGATGGCGCGAGTGAATCGCCCGTCTGCTGGGCCAGGATGCTGAAAGTCGACGGCTTGAGCACCTTGAAGGTGACT
>JAYTML010000185.1:0-10896 GCA_043728655.1 Chthoniobacter sp.
CGCCGCCGCTGTTCGCCCCACCACAGGTCCGAGACATCCTCGACCGTGCCCTCCAGATAAAGCAGTGCGCCGGACTTGTCGCGGACGGCCCGCACATTCTCCCGCACCCACAGCGTCCGGCCGTCCGCGCGGATGATTTCAAACTCAAAATTCGCCACCGCCTCCTCCTCCTGCAGCGCCTCCAGCAGCGCCTCCCGCCGCGCGGGATCGACATAGAGCTGTGCCGAGACATCGGTCAGTTTCGCCATCAGATGCTCCGGCGAGTCGTAGCCGTACATCCGGGCGAGCGCGCGGTTGGCCGTGATGAAGCGCCCCTCGGGCGTCGTCTGAAAAATCCCCTCCATCGCGTTGTCGAAGATCGAGTGGTACTTCGTCTCCGCCTCTCGCAGCTTGCGGAGGATTCCCTCCCTTTCCGCCAGGTCCACATCGGTTCGCCGTGCTTCCTTTTGAAAAAGGTAAAGCGCCGCCATGAGCACCGCCGTGAGCAGCAGCGCCGCCGACACGGCATAGCCGCAAGTGATGAAATCATGCGACAGCCTCGCCTGCTCCGCGAGCAGGGGCACCAGCGTCGCTGCGTCCCCGGCCGACTGCACCCATCCATGCACCGCCGCAGCCGCCAGCTCCCGCTCGGCGTCGATCATGCGGAACCTCCACACACCGCCCGCGAGAATCAGCAGAAACACGAGCATCAGGCAGGCACCGGCCACCTCGGATGAATATCGGCGGGAGGCGGGTGGTGAAACTTGGGGTTTTTGACTCACGAAATCGGACGGGGACGGAAAAAGGTCGCGCACACTAGCGCCCTCAAACTTCCCCTCCAACAGAAATTCCCGCCCGCGCGAAACGCGCCATTTTTCTTGGCGCACAGGGCGCTGTTTCTAGAGTCCCCGCCATGACGCCCGACGCCCAAGCCCTTCGCTCCCTCGAAATCCCCGACCTCGCCCGCTTTGAGCCGGGCCCCGGCGGACTGACCCGGCTCGCGATCACCTCGCCGCTCGCGGAGGCCCATATCTGCCTGCACGGCGCGCATGTCACCCACTTCCAGCCGTCCGGCGCAGCGCCCGTCCTCTTCGTCAGCGCCCGCAGCTTTTTTGAAAATGGAAAGCCGATCCGCGGCGGCGTGCCCGTCTGCTTTCCGTGGTTCTCCGCGCATTCGGAAAAGCCGGAGCTGCCCGCCCACGGCTTCGCGCGAACCATGCAGTGGGAAGTCGAGTCGCTCTCGGTCGATGGCGACCAGACCGTCGTCACGGTCCTCCGCCTCACATCGAATGACGCGACCCGCGCGCTCTGGCCGCATGACTTCGTGCTGCGCCATCACATCACCGTCGGCCGCCAGCTTGTGATGATGCTGGAGGTCGAAAATGTATCCGCCGCCCCGTTCCGCTTTGAGGAAGCCCTCCACACCTACCTGGCGGTCGGCGATGTCCGCGAAGCCGCCGTCACTGGCCTCGGAAATGCCACCTGCCTCGACAAGACCGACGCCCTGAAACCCAGGACCGAAGGGCCGCAGCCGCTCCGCTTCACCGGGGAGACAGACCGCATCTTCCCCGGCACCCGCGCCACCTGCGTGCTTGAGGATTCCCGCACCGCACGCCGGATCACCATCGAGAAGGGTGGCTCCGAAACGACCGTCATTTGGAATCCGTGGATCGAGAAGGCCGCGGCCATGGAAGACTTCGGCGACGACGAGTGGCTCCGCATGGCCTGCATCGAAACCGCCAACACCGCCGAAAACGCCATCACCCTCGCCCCGACCGCGAAGCACTCCATGCGCGCCGCCATCTCCGTCGCGTAAACGGCGCCCAGGCGAGTCGCCGGCCACGGCCGCGCAGCCTGTGTCCTGCCGGCACTTTTCCGAGGAAAAGAAAAGGGCGGCGTCCGGAGTGGACGCCGCCCTTTCAATGATTTTGCGAAGCGCGGAAGGACTACTCCCCGCTCTTCTCTTCGGACTTCTTGGCGTCCGTCTTTTTTGCACGCGGCTTTTTAGCGGGCTTCGCCTCGCCTTCTGCGGCGGGCTCGGCCTTTTTCGCGGCCTGCTTTTTCGCGGGCTTGGGCTCGGGCACGGCGGTCTCGACGACCACCGGGGAGTCCACCCACTCGATGAAGCACATCTCCGAGGCGTCGCTCTTGCGCTGGCCGAGCTTGATGATGCGCGTGTAGCCGCCTTTGCGGTCGGCGGCGCGCGGCGCGACGTCGTCGAAAAGCATCTTTACGACGTCCGCCTGGCGCAGCACGGCGAGCGCGGTGCGGCGGGCGTGGAGCGTTTTCTTTTTGCCGAGGGTGACCATCTTCTCCGCGAGCGGCTTCACAGCCTTGGCTTTGGCGAGGGTGGTCTTGATCCGGGAATGCTCGATCAGGCTGCAGGCGAGATTCGAGAGCATCGATTTGCGATGCCCTTCCTTCCGGCCCAGTTTGACCGTCTTTTTTTGGTGACGCATGGGGTGTGGCTGGTGTGTGGGTTACTGGGCCGCCGCGAGTGCCGCTTCCGCGCTCTGCGGTTCGACGAGGCCTGCCTCGAATTTCATGCCGAGCGAGAGTCCGAGCTGCGTGAGCTTTTCCTTGATCTCGTTGAGCGATTTCTTGCCGAAGTTGCGGTACTTCAGCATCTCGGCCTCGGACTTCTGCGCGAGCTGGCCGACGGTGGTGATGTTCGCGTTGTTCAGGCAGTTCGCGGCGCGGACGGAGAGTTCGATCTCGTTCACGCTCATGTTCAGAAGCTTCTTCATCTTCTGGTTCTCCTGGCTCTGCGCCTGAGGAGTCTCGTCGAACTGGACCGCGTTTTCGTCATACGCGTAGAAGGGCTCGAAGTGCTTCTTCAGGATGGACGAAGACTGCACGAGTGCCTCTTCCGGCGTGATGCGTCCGTCGGTCCAGATCTCGATCTCGAGCTTGTCGTAATCGGTGCGCTGGCCGACGCGCGTGTTGCCCACGGCGTACTTCACGCGGGTGACCGGCGAGAAGATGGAGTCGATGGCGATGACGCCGATCGCCTGATCAGCGTGCTTGTTTTCATCCCAGCGGGAGAAACCGCGGCCGACCTTCACTTCGAGTTCGGCTTCAAATTTGATCTTCTTGTCGAGCGTGCAGATGATCTGGTCCTTGTTCAGAACTTCGCACTGCGCGCTATCGGTGATGTCGCCGGCGGTGACGACGCCTTCCTTGTTCACCGACAGGGTCAGGTTGCGGACGTCGTGATCGTGCGCCTTGAACTTGATCTTCTTGAGGTTGAGCACGATGTCGGTCACGTCTTCGACGACGTGCGGCAGGGTCTGGAACTCGTGGTTCGCACCTTCGATTTTCACCGAGGTGATGGCGGCGCCTTCCAGCGACGAGAGCAGCACGCGACGGAGCGAGTTGCCGACGGTGTGGCCGTAGCCGGCCTCGAAGGGCTCGGCGACGAACTTTGCGTATGTATCTGAGCTCGAGTCCTCGTCTTTAGTGAGGGACTTCGGCATTTCGAAACGACCTAAACGGACAGGCATGGTTTCAGTTTCTTTCTATAAAACACCGGGTTACCCCTGGCGCGACAGCCTCCGAGCATGAAACTCGGAGACCCAGGGACCGACGGTGCGTCTTTTTTCAGGAACGCGCGTGGGGCGGTGAAGAGAGAGGAGCGACGGCAGTTTGTAAACAGGTTTTTTCCGACCCTCTCTCTCCCCACGGCGCAGGGCAGTCCTCCCGGGAAACGGCCCGCGGCGGCGGATCTCGCCGCCATTCGTGATGAGCACGCCGAACCGGCGGGCAGCCATCCGGAGAGTCCGGGCAAGGGAAGCCCCGTTTGCCTCCGTTGAATTGAACGCACGAGTTTGCCTCTTTCCATTTGATGCGGGGCCAATCCGTTGTTGCGCCTGACGGTTCGGCCACTACCTTTCCGGCCCTCATGTCAGCCAATCTTCCATCCCGTCCCCGCCAAATGGGCCAGCGGCGCACCTTTGCCATCGTCGCCGGACAGTACAATCCGGAATACGTCCGCGCACTCATCGAACACGTCCGCGCGGAGCTTCTGGCGATTTCGCCGAATTTCAGCGTCCTCCTCTACGAGGTGCCCGGCTCCTTTGAGATCCCGCTCGTCGTCCAGGAAGTCGCCACCCGCGGCGGCGTGGATGCGATCATCGCACTCGGCGTCATCATCGAGGGCGAGACACAGCATGCCGCGCTCATCGCCAAGGAGATCACGCGGTCACTCCAGCAGCTTTCCCTGGCCCACCGCATCCCGGTCATCCACGAGGTGCTGCTTTTGAAAAACGAGGAGCAGGCGCGCGTGCGCTGCCTCGGCGAGGAGATCAACCGCGGCACCGAGGCCGCGCGCGTGGCCGCGCAGATGGTCCAGATGCTCGGGGAGCTGCGCAGCTCGCGCAGTGAGACAAGCGGACCGCGCAGCGAGGTGCGGTTCACGCGCTAGGCTTTCCGATCATGGGAAAACGACGCGAAGGACGCGAGGCGGCCGTCCAGTTTCTTTACCAGCTCGATCTTCACGACGAAAAAGTGGCGGGCGATTCCGCGGATTTTTGGGATCTCCGCGCCGGCCCGGATAATGCCACCGCCACGGCCAAGACACGCGCCTTCGCAGAGCAGCTCGTGCATGGCGTGAACGAGCACCGGGAGGTGATCGACGGCCGGATCAAGGAATGCACCGCCAACTACGAGCTGCACCGCCTCGCCGCCGTGGACCGCAACATCCTGCGCGTCGCGATTTTTGAACTCCTCCACAGCCTCGATGTCGCCCCGGTCGTCATCATCAACGAGGCCATCGAGATCGCGAAAAAATTCGGGACCGAAAAGTCGGGCGGCTTCGTCAACGGCGTCCTCGACCGGATCAAGAAGGACCTGAGCCGGCCAGCGCGGGAGGCGGCGCCGAGGAGTCAGGAGTCGGGAGTCAGGAGTCAGAAATCATCTGCTCCCGCCGACTCCTGATCCCAGTCCGCTGATTCCTTCGGCATGGCCTTCGGGTTTTTCAAATCCATCCTCCAGAAATTCACCGGACGTCCGGTGGATTGGGACGAGCTAGAGGAGGCGCTCATCCGCGCCGATCTCGGCGTGCCGATGATGACGCGCATCATGAAGGAGCTGCAGGCGCGCGAGGAAAAGATGACCGCCGAGAGCGTCGTCGCCGTGGCGCGTGAGGAGATCCTGAAAGTGCTGCCGCGCGACAACGTGGTGCTGCGCCCGCTGGCGTCGAAGACAAAGGTGATCCTCGTCGTCGGCGTCAATGGCACTGGCAAGACGACCTCGACGGCGAAGCTCGCCCACTTTCTCAAGGCCAAAGGGCACAGCGTCATGCTCGCCGCCGCCGACACCTTTCGCGCCGCCGCCATCGAGCAGCTCACCATCTGGGCCGACCGGATCGGGATCGAAATCATCAAGGGCCAGTACAACGCCGACCCCGCCGCGCTCTGCTACGAGGCGTATCAGGCGGCGGACAAGCGCAACGTCGAGTTCCTGATCTGCGACACCGCCGGCCGGCTCCACACGAAGGCCAACCTCATGGGCGAACTCGCCAAGGTGAAGCGCGTGCTCCAAAAGGCCGACCCACAGGCCCCGCACGAGACGCTGCTCGTGGTCGATGCCACCACCGGCAGCAACGCGCTCCAGCAGGCCAGGGAATTCCATGCCGCGACCGGGCTCACGGGCGTCATCGTCACAAAGCTCGACGGCAGCGGCAAAGGCGGCTGCGTGGTCGCGATCCAGAACGAGACCGGCGTGCCCACCCGCTTCATCGGCACCGGCGAGAAACTGGAAAACCTCGCCTTCTTCGAGAGCCGGGCTTTTGTCGAGCGAATGCTCTGAGGCGGCCGGGCTCTAAGGCGCCTGCGGAGTGATGACGCGGTAGAAGCGCTTCGTGCCGGCGTTGCCGGTGGTGTCAGTCACGTCCATCGTGCGGAGCGTGGCGGCGTGCGCTACATCGGTGAGGCGCGTCCACGCCGTGTCGCTGAGCGCGTTCTTGTACTGCACAGTGTAGCTCTTGTACGGCTGCGCGGTGAAACGGATGACGCTCTGACCTGTGCCGTTCTTCGTCACCGTCGAGGTGAGCTTGCTGGCTGCATTTCGCGGATCCGTGCCGGCGAGGAATTCCTCGCGATTGATCATCCCGTCGCCATCGGTGTCGAGCGTGGCGTCTGCGGCGCTGTTCGGGTTGAAGCCGTTCGCGGTTTCCCAGGAGTCCTGCATCCCGTCGCCGTCGGTGTCGGTGAAGGTGACGGAAAGCGTGACGGTGTTGCTCGCCGCGAATCCGTCCGCGTTTGAAACGAGGCAGGCATACTGCCCGGCGTCCGCGGGGAGGACGTATGGCAGGGTCAGCGTGGTGCCAGTCGCCCCGATGATCTGCCCGCCGTTTTTCAGCCACTGATAGGTATTGCCCAATCCGGACGCGAAGACGGTGAAAGTCGCGCTCGTCCCCTGCTCCCTCGTGATCCCCACGGGCTGGGTGATGATGATCGGCGCGCTGGCGGGATAGAGTGCGCTCTGCGGGATGACCTGTTTTGAAAACGCGCCCGTTCCCGACTTTGACCAGGAAAGCCGCGCGGTCGCGCCACCGCCTCCCTGGAACATATCCATCTGGATCGTGTAGAGCTGGCCGGCGGTGAGACTGACTGCGTAGCTAAGCTCGATGTCTCCGTGGTAGCCGCCATTGCTGATGACGAGCGCGCCGTTCAGGTAGAGGAAGGAGCCGTCATCCGAGTTGATGTAAAACGTATAGGTGCCCGAGGTCGTGGGGCGCACCTGGCCGCTCCAGCGTACGGAGTAGTTGTCGTTTGTGATGCTGGGGAAGCCGGTGTTGAGCGGCCAGTTGCCGTTCTTGGAAAAATCGATCGTGGGGTCGATGCGCACGCCGGCCGGTCCAGTCGTGAAATTTTCCGCGCCGACAAAATACTGCGCCTTCAGACCCTGGCTCACCGGCGTGGTGACATAAACATTCAGCGGCGCGCTCACAGTCACGCCGAGGCTGCTGTCGATCGCCACGGCCGTGCAGGAATGCACGCCGCCCGTCGCGCTCCAGTCAAAGGTGTAAGGCGCGCTGGCATCCTCACCGACCTTTCCGCCATCCACATAGAACTCCACCTTCACGATCGAGCCGTCGGTATCGCTGGCCGCGGCGGCAAAGGACACGGTGGCGGGCAGTACATACGTCGCGCCATTGGCGGGCGCGGTGAGCGCCACGGTCGGCGGCTGATTCACGCTGTTTGCGAAGCCGGGCGTCGCGCCGCTCGCAAACCAGTTCGCCGGATCGTCCGCGTAGGCCGCTGAATTGGTCCGCTGGAGCGCTGGCCCGCCGCCCGCTGCGGCCACGGGCCAGGGCAGCTTGTCGTTGTAGCGGACGCTGTCGATCACGTCGTACGGCACCACGAGCACGCTGTTCTGCACGACAGGCGTGTCGGGCATTTCGAGGGAAAGACGTTCGCCGCTGTTTTGCAGCACGCCGGCGTACGGGCCGAAGATCTGCACCGGCGCAGGCACGCCGTACTTCGCGCGGAAGACCGCGGGATCGATCGGCACGAGCAGAGCCAGCCCGCCTGCCGGGATGGACTGGCCGGTCGGGAAGGTGAAGCCGAGGCCGCTGAGCTTCCATGTATTCGCCGGATTCGCGGGATCGAAAAGATTCACCGCCGAAGCGCTGATATTCCGGATCTCCACGTATTCGTCGTAGCCCGCGTAGGGATTGTACATCACCTCATTGATGACCAGCGGCCCCACCAGCGGGCCGCTGTTTGCCGCGCCAAACGTGCGGCTGATCTGCCGCGGGAAATGCTCGTCGCCGACGCTGTTCACATAGCGGCCAAAAGACACATTCTGTTCCGCGCCGGCAAAGCTGAATCCGTGCGCGTAGCCCGTGATCGCGCCCCCCGCATTTCCCGAAAAGACGTACACGTCCTCGCCCACGGAGTTCAGCGCAAAGCTGGTCCCCACGCCGGGCGTAGGGTTGAACTGGGCCTCGTTGAAACTCACGTACTGGCACGCGCCGATCGTAGTCCCGCCGGGGATACGGTACTTCTGCGGCACATTCCTGTCATCGCTCAGCCACCAGTCGCCCACATTCACGGGGGATCCCGTGGGATTGTACAGCTCGATGGTGTCCGTGAGCCCGCCGGTGGAGTTTGAGAGCGCCTCATTGACGACGATCGCGGGGAAATTCACCGCGGGATCGTCCGCGCCCGGCGAGCCGCCCACCGCCGCGCTCGCTCGCCAGTTTCGCCCGTCATTCGAATTGTACGTGGCGCCCGCAGGGACCGCACTGAAGCCGTTACCATCCGGCGCCGCCGGCCACGGAGCGCGGTCCGAGTAAGTCAGCGAAAGCACCGTCCCGCCGCTCGGTCCCGTCACGCTCAGCGCCTCTCCCGCGTTGTCGAGCCGGCCGGTGTACACGCCATTCACCGTCACTGCCGGATAGCGGCTGCTGAATTCGGCGGAGTTCCGCACGATGACGTAGAACGCGCCCGGCGCCAGGATCGTGCCCGGCGGGAAGCTGTACGCGATCCCCACGGTGAAGCTGAGTCCGCCGAGGTCCATCGGGTTGGCCGTCGTGTTCTTCAGTTCGAGAAACTCGTACTCTTCGCCCACGATCGCGCCGTTCGGCAGCGGGTTGTAGTGGATCTCGGTGATCGCGAGTCCGGCGTAATCCTGCGTCGTGTAAAAGGCCGCCTCATCAATCGCACTCCATGTGCTCCCGTTCTTCACGCGAGTGCGGATGAAGCGCGACACCGCGATAGTAATCGGCCCGGAATAGACCTGCGCCGTGGGCGCGACATCGCCCAGCCCCGTAGCCGCATTGTATTGCCTCGGGTCGGTGCCGTCCGTGGTGTAATAGACCGTGCCGCTCTGGCCGGAGACGAGCGAGAGCGTGACGTCGGTCCCCGGCGCCACAGTGCCGCCGCGCAGGCTCCATAGCGGCGGGTCGATGGACGGATACCACCCGATGGCCCGCATCTGATTCCGCATCACTGTCGTGCGGTTTGGGAAAAAATTGGACCGGACGTTGTTCGTGGCAGGCACCCAGTTGGTGTCGCGCGTGAGCGGAGTCGCCACCTTTGAGTCGCCCCAACGCGCGGACTCGGCCACCACAGCGCGGTCGATCTCCGTGGTGCGAGTATTGAAAAGCGCCAGCGCCGTCGCCGGCGTGAGCACGCCGCCGTAGCTGGTGTGCTTGAAAAAGCGGTCTGCCACGAGCATCCGGAACTGATCCGAATACATGCACTGCTGGAAGACGTACTGCGGCGTAGACTTTCCAAATGTGCTCCCCGCCGCCGTGCTGCCCGCCGGCCACGGGCCGAGCCGGTTCTCGTTCACATTCAGCAGCGTGTGCTCGGAGTCATGCAGCACCGAGCGAAAGCCGCCGTGCACGCCCGTGCGATCGCGGAGCCAGAAGGCATTGTTCGGCGAGTTGTTGCTGAGAAAGTTCGAGATCTGCGCGTCGAGGTTTCCTCCGTAATAGACGACAAGCATCGCATCGATCGTATTGACCGGATCGAACAGCGCCGGATACGCGGGATTGACCATGCCGTCGGGGTTGAGGCCGAGCAGCCGCTGATAGGTCGTGTTGTTCGCCGCCTCCCCCGCGCCCGCGGTCATCCCGTCCGCGAGCTGCCAGAGCGAAAACCACGCGTCCGTGCTTCCGTCGGTCGCCTCGAGATTGTAGCCGATGTCAGGATCGATCTTGATCGCGTCGTAGTCGTCCTTCGAGCCGCCCCAGTAGCTCGCGCCAAAGTTTGAGTCGGGCCGCTCATCGGTGTTGTAGAGGCCCCAGTACTGACCGTTCACATAGAGGTGGTAGAAAACCGCGTGGCTGCTCGCGGAGCCCATCGCGAGCTGCATGTCGCGCGCGATCACGTCGCGGATGAAGATGCCGTTCCCTCCATCGCCGCCAAATGACCACGAGTAGTTTTGCGCGCAGCGCAGGTCAAAGCGGTCAAACTCCTGCGCCGTGCCCGGCGCGGTGCCGCAAATGGGAAACTTGAGTTTCGACGCCCCGTACGTGTCGCGAAAAAGAATGCGGAAGGCATGCTTCGGATTGCTCGTCGAGCGGCTGAATCCGCCGCGGACGCGCAGGCCGCAATTGATCTGGAAGCCCTGCGTCGCACCATTGGGATAGATGAGTTCGAGCGATGCGGGCCGCTCCCATGTAATCGTATCGCCGCTCGGGTTTGAGTAGATGCCAGTGCTGGCGTCGAAGAGGTTCGGCAGGTCGGTGACGATCGAGATCGTCGGGATGGTCTTGAGGTCATTGACGATCGTCCCGCTGTACGCCGGCGCATTCACCACGTCCGGGTCCATGCCGTAGTCGAGGATCTGCCCATTGATTGGACCCGTCGGCCACACCGTCTGCGCCTGCGTCGCGCCCGACGGATTGCTGATCACCGGCGCGGCCCCGGTCGGTGACTGCGTGATGACATCGCTGAGGAAAAGATAAGTCTGCGTGAGCGTGTCGCTCGGGTCGAAGCCCGCCTTGAACGCGCGGTACCGCAGCGTGGTCGTGCTCGCGATCGAGATCGCGGCGCCGTAGGTCGCGCTCGTCGCCGATGTCTCGGTCGGCACGGAGCCGTCAAAGGTGTAGCGGATCACCGCGCCCGGCGTGCCGGTGCTCAGCGCGACCATCTGCGAAGCCGTGTAAATGCCGCGCTCCACGCCCGCGACGACCGGCGCCACCTTGTTGTAAATCGCCGCCGTGTTGAATCCGCCCGGCGTCGCCGTGGTGTAGAAGTTTGGCACCGAGCCGAGCGTGACCGAGTACTGCGCCAGCTCGGCCTTTTGCAGAAAGTCGCCGCTGGCTGCGGAGTCATTCAGACCGTGGATCGCGAGCACATTACCCGAGCCGGCCACGAGGGAGCCGAGGAAGGGAGTGAGGTCCACATTCTCCGGCGTCAGCGCCAGGATCGGGAGGCGATTGAGCGTGGCTGCGGTCAG
>JAYTML010000186.1:0-2797 GCA_043728655.1 Chthoniobacter sp.
GCCTTTCTCAAAACCCTCGAAGAGCCGCCCTCCGGCACGCACCTTTTCCTCCTCAGCTCCCAGCCGGAGCAGATCCTGGAGACCATCCTCTCCCGCTGCCTCGAGGTGCCCCTCCGCCTCGTGGAAAGGCGCGAGCTTTCCCCCGCGCAGCACGCGCTCCTCGGTGCGCTTCGGAGTTTTGCAAAGCGCGAGCGCCCCGAGTTGCCACACATCTTCGGCCTCGTCCGCGAATTTCAGCAGCTCCTCGGCGAAGCAAAGGACACCATCCGCGACGACACCGACGCCGCCTACAAAGCCGAGGAAAAACACTACAAGCAGACCTCCGACTCCCGAGCCTGGCTCGACGACCGCGAAGACTACTACAAGGCCCTCACCGAAGCCCGCTACCTCGCCACCCGCGCCGACCTCCTCGCCACCCTCGAAGCCTGGTGGGCCGACGCCCTCCGCCAGCACCACGGCGTGCCCGAGCTGGATCTCCCCGAGTGCGCCGCCGAGACCGCCGCCCTCGCCACCCGCCACACCTCCCCGCAGCTCCTCCGCAAGACCGCCGCCCTCGAGACGCTCCGCGAAAACCTCAACCGCACCGGCGTCCAGGAGCCCCTCGCCATCGAGTGCGCCTTCCTGGCCGCCTTCGGCTGAAAGCCCTCAGTACGGCGAGCGCAGTTCCACCGGCGGCACCCGCTTCGCACGCATCCGGATATTCAGCATTTCCACCGCAAAGGAGAACGCCATCGCGAAGTAGATGTAGCCCTTCTCGATGTGCTGCCCGCACCCATCGGCCACAAGCACCACACCCACGAGGAGGAGAAACGACAGCGCCAGCATCTTGATCGTCGGGTGCCGGTTCACGTAATCGCTGATCGTCTTGCTCGCGATGAGCATCACGATCATCGCCAGCACGACCGCCGCGACCATCACCTCGATATGCTTGGCCAGCCCCACCGCCGTGATCACGGAATCCAGCGAAAACACGATGTCGATGACCACGATCTGCGCGATCACGCTCGCCATCGTAGCCCCGCCTTTCGATGCCTTGGCGTGGTCCTCACCCTCCAGCGTGCCATGGATTTCATGCACGCTTTTCCACAGCAGGAAAAGCCCGCCTCCGAGCATCACCAGATCCTTGCCCGAAACCGAGTGGGAAAAAACTTTGAAAAGCTCGCCCGTCAGCTTCGTGAGCCAGAAAATCGAGAAAAGAAGCAGCACGCGCGTCACCAGCGCGACCATCAGCCCCAGCGTCCGCGCGCGGGCCTGCTTTTCTGGCGGGAGCTTCCCCGCGAGGATCGAGATGAAGATGATATTGTCGATCCCGAGCACGATCTCGAGGACGGTCAGAGTGAGGAGGCTGATCCAGAAATTCGGATCGGTCAGAAGGGCGGCAAGCATGGGCGCGGAGGAAACAGCACGAGGCGGCGCGCGGCAAGGCGGAAACCCACCGTTGGGAAATTGAAAACCGGGCATTTGAGAGTCCCGTCGGGCGCCCCACGTTTTCGTCACCCGTCAGCCCCCGCCCGCCCAAAGCGTCACCGCACCCCCAATTTGCCATTTTCAATTTCCAATTCTCAATTTTCAATCGCCCCCACCCGATGCGCCGCCGCCATTTCCTCCGCTCCCTCGTCCTCGCCACCCTCGCCCCGCACGCCCTCCGCGCCGCGCCCTCCACCGACCTCCGGATCATCGTCGAGCGCGGTGCATGGGGTGGCGCTGGGTCCGCGGACATCACCAAGGTCGCCGAGTCCGCCGGCGGCGAGATTTGGAGATTCTGCCCGCGTTCACGGATCGAAGGCATCCGCATCTACCACCGGCCGGACTACCCGCAGACCGACTACGAGCGGACCAGCGACGGCTGCGTTCACATCGGCCTCGCTTCGCAGGACACGCGCTGGTCCCAGTTCGCGTTTCAGTTTGTCCACGAATTCTGCCACGCGCTCGCCCAGCACAGCGAAGTCGGCATCCGCGGCTCCCACGAGCCGCGACACGCCAACCTATGGTTCGAGGAATGCCTCTGCGAAACCGCGTCCCTCTTCGCCCTGCGCCGCATGTCCGAGACCTGGCGCACCCGCGCGCCGTATCGAAACTGGCGCAGCTACGCTCCCGCGCTCGCCCGCTACGCCTCGGACCGCCTCGGCCTCCGCGAGCACCGGCTCCCGTCTGGCGAAACCTTCCCCGCGTGGTTCGCGCAAAACGAGCCCGCCATGCGCGCCAAAGCCGATCTGCGCGAAAAGAACACCGTCGTCGCCTCGCAGCTCCTCCCGCTCTTCGATGCCGCACCGGAGAATTGGGAGGCCATCACCTTTCTCAACCACGGCCCGCGCGTGAAAGGAAAGTCCTTCGCCCGCAAGCTCGCCGACTGGCAGGCCGCCAGCCCGCCCGTCCACCGCCCATTCATCGCCCGCATCGGCGCGGTCTTCGGCGTGCCCGTTTAAAACAGCCCCTGGATCGCCTTCGTCCCGAAATCCACCAGCGGGAACGGCCGCCCCTGCGGCCCCGGCAGATGCGTTTCGAGATCCAGCCCGAGCGATTTGAAAATCGTCGCCACGATCTCCTTCGGCTGCACCGGATTCTCCGTCGGATACGCGCCGATGTCGTCGCTCTTCCCGATCACGCGCCCGCCTTTTACCCCGCCGCCGGCGAATGAAACCGTCCAGCAATTCGGCCAGTGGTCGCGCCCGCCCGCCGGGTTCACCTTCGGCGTCCGCCCAAACTCCGCGAGACACGTGACCATCGTCGTGTCGAGCATCCCGCGCTGCGCCAGATCCTCGATCAGCGCGCTGTAGCCCTGGTCGTACATCGGCGC
>JAYTML010000187.1:0-3728 GCA_043728655.1 Chthoniobacter sp.
CTCACGATCTACGAGGGCTACGGGCAGACGGAAACCGTGGTGCTGATCGCGAACCTGCGTGAGCGCGGCGATGCGGTGCGCCCCGGCTCGATGGGCAAAGCCGTCCCGGGTTTTGAAATCGCGCTGCTCGACGAGGAGCTGCGTCCGGTGCCCGACGGAGAGGAGGGTGAAATCGCCGTGCGCACCGCGCCCCGCCGCCCGCTCGGGCTCTTCCGCGAATACTGGCGGAATTCGGAGGAAAACGCCGCCCGCTTCCGGGGCGACTGGTATCTCACGGGCGACCGTGCGAAGCGGGACGCGGATGGATTCTTCTGGTTCGTGGGCCGCGCGGATGACGTCATCAAGAGCGCCGGCTATCGCATCGGGCCGTTCGAGGTGGAGAGCGCGCTGATCGAGCATCCGGCGGTGATCGAGGCAGCCGTGGTCGGAAAGCCCGATGCGACACGCGGGCAGATCGTCAAGGCGTTCGTCGTCCTGCGAAAGGACTGGGTGCCCGGCGGCGAGCTGGAGCGGGAATTGCAGGAGCACTGCAAGCGCGTCACGGCTCCTTACAAATACCCGCGCGAAATTGAGTTCCTCACCGAGCTGCCGAAAACCATCAGCGGAAAGATCCGCCGCGTGGACCTGCGAGAGCGTGCGTGAGCGCCATGAAGACGTTCGAATCCGGCGGCGGGATTGTGTGGTGGCCCACGCCGGAGATCATCGCGCAGAGCCATCTGCGGCGATTCATGCTCGCCCACGGCATCGCCTCGCTTGATGAGCTGCAGCGGCGGTCCACCGGTGACATCGCGTGGTTCTGGGACGCGGTCCTGCGCGATCTGGGCATCGAGTTTCACACGCCGTATTCGCAGGTCGTGGACCTCTCCGGCGGCGTCCAGTGGCCGCAGTGGTGCGTGGGCGGCGGAATGAATATCGTCCACAACTGCCTCGACAAATACGCCGGGACTCCGACGGACGCGCGGGTAGCGCTGCGATGGGAGGGCGAGGAGGGCGCGGTGGCGGTGCTGACGTATCGCGAGCTGCGCGGCCAGGTGAACCAGGCGGCGAATGCGCTGCGCTCGCTCGGCTTGGGAAAGGGCGGCGCGATCGGTGTCTTCATGCCAATGACTCCGGAGTGCGTGGTGGCCATGCTCGCGATCATCAAGATCGGCGCGATTTTTCTGCCGCTCTTTTCCGGATACGGCGCGCAGGCGATCGCCTCGCGACTTCGCGATGCCGATGCCCGCGCACTGATCACGGCGGATGGATTTTTCCGGCGTGGAAAGGTCGTGCCGATGAAGCCGGTGGCTGACGCCGCCGCCGCGCAGGTCCCGACGCTGCGGCAAATGATCGTGCTCCGGCGCGCGGGCTGCGACGTGGCGTGGAGTCCCGCGCGCGATCATTGGTGGCATGAGCTCATCGCGCCGCAATCCGCCGAAGCCGAAACCGAGCGCACGGGCGCGGAGGACACGCTCATGGTCATCCATACCTCCGGGACGACCGGCAGGCCGAAGGGCACCGTGCATACGCACTGCGGTTTTCCGGTCAAGGCCGCCCAGGACATGGCGCACGGGCTGGATCTCCACGCGGACGAGACGCTTTTCTGGGTCACCGACATGGGCTGGATGATGGGCCCGTGGGAGGTCTTCGGCACGCTGCTGCTCGGCGCGACGATGCTGCTCTACGATGGCGCGCCCGACTGGCCGGCTGCGGATCGGCTCTGGGCGCTGATCGGGCGGCATCGCGTCACCACGCTTGGCATTTCCCCCACGCTCGTCCGCGCGCTGATCCGGCATGGCGATGAGCCGGTGCGGGCGCACGATCTTTCGTCGCTGCGGAAGTTTGCCTCGACCGGCGAACCGTGGAATCCCGCCCCGTGGCTCTGGCTCTTTCACACCGTCGGCGGAGGCACACGGCCGATCATCAACTACTCCGGCGGCACCGAGATCGCCGGCGGCATCCTGATGGGCAATGTGCTCACGCCGATGAAGCCGTGCGCCTTTTCCGGCCCGCTGCCGGGCATGGCCGCCGATGTCGTGAACGAGCGCGGCGAATCCGTGCGCGGCGAGGTCGGCGAGCTCGTCATCCGCCAGCCGTGGATCGGCATGACGCGCGGCTTCTGGCGCGACCCGGAGCGGTATCTCGACACGTACTGGGCGCGCTTTCCAAACGTGTGGGTGCACGGCGACTGGGCGGCGATCGACGGTGACGGCCAGTGGTTCATCCTCGGCCGCTCGGACGACACGATCAAAGTCGCCGGCAAGCGCGTCGGTCCGGCGGAGGTCGAGTCCGTGCTCGTCGCGCACGACGCCGTGAGCGAGGCCGCGGCGATCGGCGTGCCGGATGAGTTGAAAGGCGAAGCGCTCGTGTGCTTCTGCGTGCTCACGCCCGGACACGAGCCGGACGACGACCTGCGAGCCCACCTGAAATCAAGCGTCGCCGCGGCGCTCGGAAAACCGCTCGCGCCGCGCGAGGTGCTGTTCGTCCGCGACCTGCCAAAGACGCGCAACGCGAAGATTATGCGCCGCGTCATCCGCGCCGCGTACCTCGGGCTCGATCCCGGCGATGTCTCGTCGCTCGAAAATCCGCCGGCGGTGGAGGACATTCGCCAGGCCGGATCTCATGCACCATTTGCCCAGAGCGGCAGCGGGGGTTAAGCTTTCCCAACTTCAAAAGGAGGCCCGCATGCCAAATGCAACCCTTGAACCTGAGCCGGTCTGCAAACCGTCAGTGGCGGTGAAGCAGACGAAAATGCTGATCAACGGCAGGTGGGTGGATTCCGTCAGCGGACGGACATTTGAAACCATCAATCCCGCGACGGGGGAAGTGATCACGCGTGTCACCGAGGGCGGCAAGGAGGACGTGGATCGCGCGGTGGCTGCGGCGCGCAAGGCCTTCGAGAAGGGTCCGTGGACAAAGATGACCGCGCGCGAGCGCGGGCGGCTGCTCTACAAGCTCGCCGACCTGATCGAGCTGCACATCGACGAACTCGCCGCGCTCGAGACGCTCGACAACGGCAAGCCGATCAATGACACGCGCAACATCGACCTGCCGCTGGCCGTCGAGGCCTACCGCTACTACGCCGGCTGGGCGGACAAGATCGAGGGCCGCACGATCCCGGTGAACGGTCCCTACTTCACCTACACTCGGCACGAGCCCGTGGGCGTGTGCGCGCAGATCATCCCGTGGAATTTCCCGCTGCTCATGCAGGCGTGGAAGTGGGCGCCCGCGCTCGCCGCCGGCTGCACGGTCGTGCTCAAGCCCGCGGAGCAGACGCCGCTCAGCGCGCTGCGTGTCGGCGAGCTGGCGATAGAGGCCGGCTTTCCGCCGGGCGTCGTGAACATCGTGCCGGGCTTCGGCGAAACCGCGGGCGCCGCGCTCGCGGAGCACATGGATGTGGACAAGATCGCCTTCACCGGCTCGACCGAGGTGGGCAAGCTCATCATGCGCGCGGCGGGTCGCACGAACCTCAAGCGCGTGTCGCTCGAACTCGGCGGGAAGAGCCCGAACATCGTCTTCGCCGACGCCGATCTGGATGCCGCCGTCGAGGGCTCGTTCTTCGGCCTGTTTTGGTTTGAAGGCCAGTGCTGCACCGCGGCGTCGCGGCTTTTCGTGGATGGCCGGATTCACGATGAATTTGTCGAGCGCATGCTCGTGCGGACGCGGAAACAAAAGCTAGGCGATCCCTTTGATCCCGCGACGACGCAGGGCCCGCAGATCAGCCAGGAGCAGTGCGACAAAGTGATGGG
>JAYTML010000188.1:0-2283 GCA_043728655.1 Chthoniobacter sp.
GACGGGCGCTGCGGTGTCGGTGTCGATGACGATGAAGTCCTCGGCGAACATCGCGCCCTGCGCGATGAGCCGGCCGGAGGCGTCGAAGGCGAGGCTCGCGCCGTCGAAGAGCAGCTCGTCGTTGCCGCCGATGGCGTTGCAATAGATGAACGGGCGGCGGATCTGCGCCACGAGGCTCGAGAGCATCTCCGCGCGCACGCGGTCCTTGCCGAGATGCCACGGCGATGCGGACGCGTTGAAAAGGATTTCGGCACCCGCCTCCACGAGCTCCCGCGCGGGGTTGCGCAGATAGCGGCGCTCGTCCCAGAAGGCTTCGTCGTTCCACACGTCCTCGCAGATCGTCAGGCCGATCTTGCGCCCGTTGAATTCGACAGGCGTGTTTTCCTGCGCGGGCTCGAAGTAGCGGTCCTCGTCGAAGACGTCGTACGTCGGCAGCAGCATCTTCGAGCGGGTGGCGAGCACCTTTCCCCCCTGGAGCAGCGCCACGGAATTCGTCGCCTCGCGGCCTGGGCGGCGCTCATTGCGGCCGATGTAGCCGACGAGCATGCCGGTCTCGCCGGCGGCGGCGGCCAGGCGGTCGAGCACGGCGAGATTGTCGGCGATGAAGCGGCTCTTGTGCAGCAGGTCGCGCGGCGGATAGCCGGTGATCGCCAGCTCGGGAAAGACGACAATTTCCACACCCGCCTCCACGCCGCGGCGGTAGGCCGCGAGGATGAGCGCTTCATTGCCCGTCAGGTCGCCGACGGTGGGATTGATCTGGGCGAGTGCGATCTTCACGCGCTTATGGGCGGGCCAGGACGAACGCCGCCTGCGCCGGCTTGGAGCGTGTAAGGAAACCGAAGCACCGCCCGAGCGCGAACCAAACGCGCGGCCCGAGCAGCGTGGCCGGCAGGCCGAGACCGAGGCTCACGGCCTGGGCGATCTGGTGGACCACGCCCCGGTCGCGCGTGAAGAGCGGCTGAAACCAGTAGAGCCACGGGTCCGCCTCGAGGTACGCGGCGACCCGCAGGCCGGCGCTATCCGCAAAGCCGCGGATTTTCGCTTCGTTCAGACGTTGGACGTGATGGGGATCCATGATGCGTTCGTTCAATGGCACTAGGCCGATAAAAACTCCCGCAGGGTTTAGGCACTCGGCGATGCGTTTCAAGAACATTGCCGGATCAGGCAGATGTTCGAGCACATGGCTGCACAGGATGACGTCGTACTTTCGCGCCAGCAGCGGATGCTCCGCCCAGCGCTCGATCTCGATCCTCTGCAAATCCACGGCCCGGTATCCGCGCTCCCCGAGCATCTCGCGGACGGCACCGATGTTTTCCTCGTCCATCTCCACGCCGAAAAGGCGGCTGTCCCGCGGGCAGTAGCGGAAAAAAGTCCCCGCCCCAAAGCCGTAGTCGAGGATGTCCTTGCCGCTGAGGCCGATGCCCGCCACCTCGCAAACCTTCAGCGCGAGGAAGACTTTCGCCGTGCGCAGATATGCGGCGTGGTGGAGCGCGCTCTGCCGTCCCCGGTAGCACACCAGGAAATCGCTCTGGTCGGGGATGGTTTCGGGTTGGGCGCTCACGGCGCGCACGTTGCCCGAATTGCCGGCGGCTTCAAACGGGTATTTTGCGAACCCGTCCGGAAAGCGTATCGAACGGAGCGGCCGGGCTCGGCGAAATTTAGAATTCGACCATCCGGAGCCGCTCGGAGTAAATCCGCCCGAAACGATTTTCCACATGCAATACCCTTCCCCCCTCTCGTGAAACGGCGCCTTTTGGACCTCCTCGGATGCCCGGCCTGCCGGCAGGCTCTCTCGCTCACCGTCACGCGGGAGGAAGGCGATGAGATCGAGGAGGGGGAGCTGTCGTGTCCGGAGTGCCGGAAGACGTTTCCGATTGTCGGGGCGATTCCGCGCTTTGTGGAGATGCAGAATTACGCCGACTCCTTCGGCCTCCAGTGGAACAAGTATGCCCGGCTGCAGTTGGACTCCCAGAACGGCACCTCTTTCTCCCGGGAGCGCTTTTATGGAATCACGGAATGGGCGCCGGAATCTCTGCGCGGTGCAGTGGTCCTGGACGGCGGATGCGGCGCGGGCCGCTTTGCCGAGATCGCGCTGGCGGATGGTGCGGAAGTCATCGCCCTCGACCTGAGCTCGGCCGTGGACGCATGCCGGAAAAACCTGGCGGCTCACCCGAAGCTGCACTGCGTCCAGGGCTCGCTCTTTGAGCTGCCATTCCGCGACCGCGCCTTTGACACCGTGTATTCGATCGGCGTCATCCAGCACACGCCCGACCCGCGGCGCGC
>JAYTML010000189.1:0-4367 GCA_043728655.1 Chthoniobacter sp.
GGGTGTGGCCTCGAACTGCGCGCGCACGGTCGCGCTCGACGGCTGGGACACCACGGTATTGGTGAAGTAACGCCAGCCGGGTTGCTGCCGGGAATCGCCGATGTCGTTTTGAAACCGCGATGCCTGACTGAACAGCGGCAGCGCCACGCCGCTGGATTCGATGTCCAGCGCGTGGCCGACGTTCCGGTAGATGTAATCGTGATACTGGTCCGTGACGCTGCCATTCAAGGTGACGGCGGTGCGGTTGGTGACGGTGGATTTTGAGCGAAAGACATCCACATAGAAACCGCTCGTCGGCGACGTGCGGATGATCGCCAGCGTCCGCTGCTGCGTGCCTTGGGCGAGGGTTCCCTTGTCGTCCACGAACGAACTACAGGTGAAGGAAACATCCGGCGAGACCGGTCCCGCAAACGGCGCGGGCTCCATGGCCACTGTCTGCACCGTATTGATCGCGATATCGGACCAATCGCCCAGGCCTCGCGATGCGCCGTTGACGATGACCGTGTTGTTCGACGCGAAGACCCGGTAGTAGTTCTCGTTGTCCGCGTCGCCGTATGTGGTGTGGCCGGATTTCCCGCCGAGCACCTGCCCGAGCCCGTAGAGTTCCATGCCCATGCCGCTGGCGTGGCTGTGAACGAATCCGGCGCCGCCGACGAAGCCCATCAGTCCGTTGGCGGAGTTGTTGATAGACGAGGGATTCCGCTGCAACGCGATGCCGGCAAAGGGCAGCGTGTCCGTGCGAGGTAGTGCGAGCGGCGCCGCAACCTCGGGAATCGTGGGCGCAAACCAGAGCAACTGATTTGGCTCATCGTGACGGCCGAGACTCGAGTAGCCCGCCAGCGTCGAGCGATTGTATTCCGCCGCCGCCACGCCGCCATTGATGAGCGCGCCATACAGCGCAGTAAGATTGCTCCGGCCCCGGTCGCGCGCGTGGTCATACACGGTCTCGTAGGAAAAAAACGGCTGGCTTCCACCGTCACGGGGGCCGTCGCCGTAGGTGATCTGCTCCCCATTCGGATACTTCAGGTAACTCGGGCGCGACACGCTGAGCGGCAGATTCGGATACAGCTCGAAGAGGTTCAGGTTCGGGTCCACCCGCTCCAGCAGCACCATCAGATAGGTGTCATTCGCGACGACGACGGACGCGTATTGCAGCGACTCCGGCCAGATGTCTCCCGGTTGCGCGAAAGCCGCAGCGTCGGTTTGCAGCGATTGCTGGCGGGCGGAGCCAGTCACGAGATAAATCTGCAGCGCAGCGCTCCGCTCGGTCGCGTCGTCGAGCGCGAGGATGTTGTTCACCATGCAGGGGGCCATCAGCGACGACCAGTTGCTCCCCGTCTGCCCGTGATCGCGGGCGAGATCGTAGAAGGTGCGGAACACCGTCTGCGAATTGGGAAAACTGAAGTTCACCATGCCCGCGGTGGCCACGTCATAAACTTGGTTTCCCGCGTTCAGATAGCCGTGGAGGAAATCGTAGATGATTGGCATCTGCGTGCCCGTGACCCGCGCCTCCTTTAGAAAATCATCGCGGAAAATCCAGCCGCCGTTGCCCGTGCTCGTGGACGGGGCGAGCGGGATCAGCGACTTCACCGAGTTGTGCAAAATGTCCGCCGCGCAGCGCGCGTATTTCGCGTCGCCGGTCAGGTAATAGAGCACCGCGCAATCCACTCCGAGGTTCAGCTTGGACTCGAGCGGGCCGCGCACCTGGCTCTCCGTCGCCGTGGTGGGGATGGCGTGGAAGACCGGCGGCGACTGGGTCCATCGGACCGGCAGCTCCCGGAGGAACGCGTCGCGGGCGGCCTGATGACTGGCCACGCCGGAGGCGGCGCGGGCGACCATGGCGTTGAAGACGCTCGTCGCCCACGCGTTGCCGGAAATCTTCGCGAGGATGGAAGCCTTCTCCGCATCGCGCACCCAGACGAATGGACGCGGCCCCGGATTCACATCCACCGTCACATCGCGAAACGCCGTCGCCAGCGCGAGCGAATCCACGCGCACCCGGTCGTCGCCATTGCTCGTCGCATCCGGGCCTTTCAGATTCTCGACGCGCACATTGACGGACGAAACGGCGGACACGCCCGAATCAACGCCCGTCAACTGGCAGTCGCCGTTCGGCAGGGTCGTCTCGGACGTCACGCCGGGGTTCACCCAGACGGTGATCTTGTTGTAATTGGCCGAGGCGACTTTCTCGAACTTCGCCACGAGGTAACGCACCGTGCTGTTCCCGGAAAAAGTGGCGAACGCGCCGGCGACAGGACTGGCCGTGCCCTTGCGGCACATCACTCCGTAGGTGCCCGGCAAGCCGCGGTAGCCGAAATTAAATCCGCGATCCACATCCGTCGCGCTGTCCGTCAGGTGAATCGCCACCGTGTCTCCGGTGTTGAAGTTGCCCGACTGCCACTTGATCGCATAGGCGACATAGAACGTGCCGGTCTGCGGCGTGAACAGCGGTCGCGTGGTCGTGATGCCGGTCTTGCCAGCGCCGCCGACTCCGGCAGGCGGATAAATGTCGAGCGCGCACCGCCCACCGCTGATCTGCGTCCCGCCTGCCGGTGTGAAGTTCAATGCGCCGCTTGCGGCCGTATTCACGATATCGCTGTTCACGGCGGCCGCACCGGCGCCCGGTGCCCAGGCACCCGCCCAGCCGATCGCCGCCGCACCCTGTCCGGCCAGATCACCGGGCAGGTAGGCATCAAATCCATCCGTCGCGATGAACGCCGCCGACGCGGTCAGCGGCCCCATCCACAAGATCGCCGCCAGCAGTCGCAGGGCGCGATCCACCCGCGCGACACCACGCGGGACTTGTTCGGGGGAGCGATCGGTCTGCATCGGGGAAGGTGGCGGCAAAAGGGTGCGGCGTCGCGTGACGGTTACTTTTTCGCGGGCGCTGCCGGCACCAGCCGGTTGTCGCGATAGAGCGATTGGATTTCGCCCGGCGTGAGCGCGCGGTCGAAGAGGTAGAACTCATCAATCAACGCCTGCGTCGTGGAGCCGCGGTGATACGGATGGCGGCCGAGCGTGAGCGGGAGGGAGGTGGAGCCGTCGATCCGCGTGTCGATCACGGTTCCTGCGGATTCGCGCGGCTTCAGTGCGATAGCGTCGAGGCGACCGTCGATGTAGTGCTGGATACGCTCCGAGGGACCTCCCGCATTTCCGCCGAAAAACACGCTCGCGAGATGATGCCACTGGCCGTCGCCAATCGCCGTCTCGCCCTCGATGCGCCCGCCGGTGAACTCCGTGCTCATGCGCCCACCCTTCTCGCGCTGAAAGAGACCCACCAGCCAGTGCCCACCCGGCGCGCCCGGCGCGCCCCACGCGGCGAGAGACTGCGTCGCTTCCGTGCCCGCCTCGGCCGGGGGAATCCGGACCCACATCGCAACCGTCCGCGCCTTGTCGCCGCCGATGCCGCGAAAGTCCGAGGTCACCAGCATCCCGTGGCCATTGAGGGCGAGCGCGCTGCCGATGCGTCCCGGCACGCGCAGCGTCGAGCTGCCGCCGTCGGCGATCTTCCCGGGGAAGGGACCGCCCGGCAGGCCCGAGCCCAGGTCCAGCACGTCCAGGCCGCCCGGTTCGTCGAAGGAGTAATGAATGAAGCCCGCCGCATCCGGCTTTGGCGGAACGGATGGCCGGGCGAAACGATCCGGCGCGAACGGCACGGGCTCAAACTTTGCCGACGCGGCGAGAACGCGCACCGCCGCGCGTTCGGAGAGATATTCGCTGCGGCCCGAACTGCCCGGCGTCGCGAGCACGGAGCCTTGCAGCACGTGCAATTCCGAAACGCTGCCGTCCGATTCCACGCCGAACTCCGTGCCGACATCCACGACCTGAATCCCCGGCGCATGCACCGTGAAGCCGGAATCAAACTCCGGGACGCTCGCCGTGACGCGCCCGCGGAGCAGTCGGCACGCGCGCTCCTCCGCCAGCTCCACGCGACAGTTTCCCTGCAAGACCAGCCGCGTGCCGGAGTGGAAGAGCAATTCCAGCGTGCCCGATTCCGTCGCGACCACGCCCGAAGGCAGGACGTCGCCGACTTTCCATGCGCCCGATCCGTCCGGCGCGCTGAGGGCCGCGACGCGCGCGATGCCGCGATTCACGCCGGCCGTCGGTGTCGGCTCGCGCGACGCAAAAATGCCCGACCACCACGCCATGCCCGCCGCCACAGCGAGGCTCGCGGCGAGCGCCAGCGGCCACCACGCGCGCTGCCGCGGCATCACGATCACCTTTCCCGCAGAGCGCGCCGGCTGAGTGCGGAAACATTCCGCCAGCTCCGTCTGCTCCGTGACCAGTTGCACGAAATGACGCCGCGCCTCCGCGCTGGCGTCCAGCGACTGCGCCAGCGCCGCCTTTTCCTCCGCGGAAAGCTGCCC
>JAYTML010000190.1:0-1686 GCA_043728655.1 Chthoniobacter sp.
TACCTCAAGTCCGTGACCGCGCCCGCGCGGCGCGCCGGCGGCCTGCTCACGCTCGCAAAATCCCAGATCGCGCTGAAGGCGCTCGATGCCGCGCAGAAATCCGTGGACGAGGCGCTCACGCTCCAGCCCGAGGGCGAGATCAATGGCGAGGGGCGCATCAGCGCCGGGGACATCCAGGCGGCGCGCGGCAAGACCGAGGAGGCCGCGAAGGTTTACGAGACCGTTTATGCGACCGGCATCGACCACCCGGAGATCACCCCGCGCTCGCTCTCAAAGGCGATCAAGGCCTACCGGGCCGTGGGCGATGAGGAGAAGGTGAAGAAGCTGATCAACCTCCTCCAGAGCCGCTACCCCGAGTACTTCCAGCGCAACCAGGCGCCGTAGCGTCTCCGGGGCGCTTGCCGCAGGCCGGGCGATTGCCGACACTGCGCGCCCATGACCTTCTGGGAGCCGCGTCCGCGCCAGCCTTTCGTGGGACTCGCGATTGCCGCGGTGCTCGGGATTTTCGCCTCGGATCACTGGCCGGCGGACGCGCTGTGGCCGCTGCTCCTTTTCGCCGCGAGCGCACTCGTCGTGCTGTTGCGCCCATCCACCGTCGCCTGCTGGCTGTGCTGCGGCCTCGCGTTTTCCGCCGTCCACACCCTGCGGCACCACGAGAATCCGGCGCGGGAACTCGCGCGCGAATTCGCCGCCGACCCCCGCGTCGCGCAGGCCACCGGCATCGTCTGGGATGAGCCGGCGCCGCCGGAAAGCTGGTCGCGCACCGTCACCGCGCGCTTCCGGCTGAAGCTGGAGACCATCACGCTCGCGGGTGAAACACGCCCGTCAGACGTGATGGTGAACGTGATCTGGGCCGGTGAGATGCCCGCGTATGGCGACCGCGTTTCACTCCTCGTCAGCGCCGTGAACCTCAACCCGGCGCGCAATCCGGGGCAGTTCGATTTCACCTCCTACCTCCAGCGCCAGGGCGTCTGGTCGGAGCTCCGCTCGCGCTTCGCCAGCGACTGCCGCATCGAAAGCAGCGGCCACGGAAACCCAGCGCAGGCCTTTGCCTACCGAGCCGCGCACTGGATTCAGAAGCGCCTCCAGCTCGACCTGGAGGACGAGCCGGAAATCTCCGACCTCATCGCCAGCATGGTCCTCGGCCTGCGCGGCGAGACACCGCAGGAGATGAAGTCGCTCTTCCAGCGCACCGGCACCATGCACCTCTTCGCCGTCAGCGGTCTGAATGTCGCCATGCTCGCCGCCATCTCGCTCTTCATCCTCCGCCCGCTGCGCATCGGACGCGCCGCCGCCGTCCTCGTCACCATCCCGATCCTCGCCGGCTACGCGCTCGTCACCGGCCTGCCCGCAAGCTGCGTGCGCGCCACGATCATGTGCTCGCTCGTCCTGCTAGCGTATCTCGCCGACCGCCGACCGCTCCCGTTCAACAGTCTCGGCGCAGCCGCATTCGCCATCCTGGCGTGGGACACAAACCAGCTCTTCTCGCCCGGCTTCCAGTTTTCCTTCGTCCTCGTCCTCGTCATCATCTGGCTGTCCGGAAAAATCCAGCGCCGCCTCGAACCGATCGGCCAGCCGGATGCCTTTCTGCCCCGCGCGCTCTGGCGCTGGCCGCAGCATGCCGCCGCGGCCGTCTCGGAAAAAGTCGCCGCCGCGCTCGGCGTCACCGTCTCCGCGTGGGCGGGG
>JAYTML010000191.1:0-3115 GCA_043728655.1 Chthoniobacter sp.
GGCACGTCGCGCCGGGGATCGGCGACGACATATTCTTCGAGCGTCGGGAGGTGCCGGTACATCTGCACCTTCTCCGCCAAGTCCCGCTTCCAGTCCACGGAGAGCACCTCGACGATGAGCTTGGGCTTGTCGAGGTGGGTGTCTTTCGGGTCGGTGGGATCGCAGGAGACGAGCACGTCGGGGTAGTAGAAAAGCACCGCGTCGCGGAAGAGCACGCGCACCTTCATGTCGGATTTGTAAACCCGGCAGCCTTTCCCGCGGAGGTGGCTGTGCAGCGCGGCGAAAAAGTTACCTGAAACGAGTTCATGCCCGTCGGTCGCGCCGGCCATGGCGTAAACCCGGCCGTCGCAGTATTCGTGCTTTTCCTCGGCGAGTTCTTCGCCAGCGAGATATTCTTCTTCGCTGATGAAACGAACGGTGTGCGCGGAAATCATGGCGCGGAGCTTACGTCGCGACGCGGTGGCCGGCAATGACGGGGTTATTTGATGTCGCCGAAGCTCACGTTTTCCGGCGCGTCGGGTTCGTCGAGGATTTGGATGGTCGTGGCTGGGCCGAGATTGGGCTCGGTCCAGGAGCGCAGCGCCCAGACGACTTTTTTATCGGGCGTGAGTTCGAGCGCCTGCACGGGAGCATTGGCGGGATCCAGCTTCGAGTTCCATTGGTTGAACCAGTTGTTGATGAGCGTGTTTCCATTGGGCAGACGCCACGCGAGCTGCAAGTTCGCGAGTTTGTAGTCGGGCAAGTCGGTTTTCGCGTAGGCCCAGACGGTGTCGCCGCGCTTTGTCACTTCGCGGGTGCCGCGCTTGTCGGTGATAAGCACGTTGCCGTTTTTCAGCGGCTCCACGCCCCATGCGCCGTCGGCGGGAAAGGACCAGATTTCGCGTCCGTCGGCGTTGTATTCGCAGACCTTGCCGAAATCCATGTGCGCCACGAGCAGCGTGCCCGCCGCGGTCAGCCGCGCGTGGCGGAACTGCCCGTGCACGCTCTTCGGATTGCGCACCGGGATGGGGAATTCCTTGCGCGTTTCGCCGGTGGTAATGTTGACGACCTTGACCATCGCCGGGTCGCCGTTCTGGATGAAAAGGACATGATCTTTCCCGATCATCTGGACGGTGTGGATCTCGGTGCCCGCCGGCGCGTCGTAGTTCCACAGCACCTTTTTCTCCGGCGAGATGACCTTCACCGCGAACTGGTGGGCGAGGGCCACGTTGCCATTCGAGAGCAGCACAGCATCGCTGATTTCGCCTTTGCCTTCGGGGTCGTCATAGGACCAGACGACCGCGCCTTTCCGCACGATGTACATCTTCCGATCCTTCGCCTCGCCCGCGTAAAAGAAATCGTGTTCGGCGAGCCCCTTGCCAGGCAAAACTTCCGGGGCCGCGGGCGTGTTATCGATGGGCTTCGGTGCGGTGGGTTTTACCGGCGCGGGCGGGTCCTGCGCCGTGCTGGGGAAAAGCGGGGTGACAGCGAAAAAGAGGAGGACTGGGAGGAGCTTCGGGTTCATCGCGGAATACTGAACCGCGCGGCCTCACTAGTGCACGAGAATTTCCGCGAGGTGCCGGCTTTGTACCACGGTGGGGCGGGGTGGCTTGTCTGCGGGTGCGAAGCGGGTATCATCGCGTCGCATGGCTACGTCACGCTTACACGGCCTCCTCGCTCTCGGGGCGGGCTGCTTTTTGACCGGCGCTGTGGGTGGCTGGCTCCTGCGGGGCGCGCCGCCTTCGCCCGCCACAGGCTTCGCGTCCGTCACACACGTCGTTACCGTTCCCGCGGGCACCCCGGCCGCCACCGCGGCGGACGAGGAGCCGGAGGCGATTGCAGGTCAGGAAAGCGGCGCGCATGTGGTGGAAACGGCGGTGGGATTTTTGACGAAGGTGCGCAGTGCGCTGTACGGGATCGATGAATGGGACGGCCTGCGTCGGCTGCATGCGATCATCGACCGGCTCGGGCCGGCGGACAGCGAAGCCGCCCTCGCGCAGGTGCGCTGGCTGCCGCAGAGTGACCGCCGACAAGTCGCCCTCGCGCTGGGCGAACGCTGGGCCCAATTCGATCCGCTGGCGGCTTTGGCCTATGCGAAAGGGCTTGGCATCGCCGACATCAGCCGAGCCGTCACGGATGGCGCGTTGCAGCAATGGGCGACCGCGGCTCCGGCCGCCATGCGGGCCTGGCTGGCGACGCTGCCGGCCGGCGAGGAGCGGAATTCCGCCATGGCGAGGGCTGTGGGAAAGCTCGGTCGCAACGACATCCCCGCCGCGCTCGAACTGCTCGACCAACTTCCCGAGGGTCGTGACCGCTCCGATGCGATCGGCGACCTGCTCCGCAATCGGAACGTCACGAGCGATCCACAGCTTTCCGGAAAACTCTACGCTCTGCTCCCGTCCAATGGGCGGAATGGCTGGGAGATGCCTCTGGCTTTTCGCATGGCGCAGACCGACGTGAAGGCGGCCATCGCCTGGGCCTCTGCACTTCCGGACATCAAAGGGCAGCAGGGGGCCTTCGCCGCCATCGGAAAAGCTTGGGCGCAGGACGATCCAGCCGCGGCGCTGAATTGGCTCCTGGTCAACACACCGCCGACCGAGAAGAAGAACACCTTGAAAGAACCGTTTTCTGTTTGGGCCGAGGCAGCGCCGGGGGAAGCGCTGGCGTGGGCGCTCGCGCTCCCTCCCGGAAAAAACCGCGAAGACCTGGCTGTGGAAGGCATCGAGCATCTCGCCCAGACCGATCCACAGCGCGCCGCCGAACTCATCAAAACGAACTTCCCAGCCGAAAGCCGGCGCAGCGCCAGCACCACTCTCGCCGTATTTTGGGCGAACACCGCGCCTGTGGCCGCCGCCGCATGGGCCGTCCAATTGCCCGAGGATGCGACCCGCATCGAAGTCTTTGGGACAGTCGCGCAGCACTGGGCGATGCACGATCCCGCCGCCGCCGCGGCGTGGATGGACCGTCTCCCGTTCGGCCCGGCGCGCGACAAGGCGATCAGCGAATTCGCCTATCAAGTCACCGATGCCGACACCCAAGGCGCACTGGCGTGGGCGGCCACGATCAGCAACGCGAACGAACGCCATATAGCGCTCAGGAATTTGGCGGGGCGCTGGAAGAGCGGCGAGCCGGCGGC
>JAYTML010000192.1:0-3228 GCA_043728655.1 Chthoniobacter sp.
GGCAGGTAGCGATAAACGCCCGGCGCGATTCCCGCCACGCGGCTAATCGCGAGATACGTCTCCAGCGGATAGCGCGCGCCGGCGGATGGAGCGGCGCGAAACCGCTGCACGATCGCGCCCGCGTCATCGCGCTGCACGGCGGTGACACCCTGCGTCGCCCAAAGCAGAAAGCTCAGCTCCTCCAGCGACAGCGCGGCGTTGGTGAAATCCCGCACGCTTCGCCGCGAGGCAATCGCCTCGCGCACCGGCATGTCGCCAAGACGAATGTCCGCGTGAGGGACAAGCGCGATCCGTTTCGCATCGGCGGCGACAGGCTTCTCCGCGGGCGGCTCCGGCTGGTCCTGATTGCGGTCGCTGTCGGGCTGCCATTCGCCGGGGAAGCCTTTGATCAGGACGCGCAACTGCCCGATCGGGATCTCGTTCAGCTCTCGGATTTTCTCCGGCGCGCGCTGGCGCCGCGCGTCGCAACCGGAAGTGGCGACTGCAAGCGCAAGCAATGCGCTCGCAGCCAGCAAAGCGATCCCCTTAGAGCGCCCCATTGAGCGCCTTGTAATACTCGGCGACTTTGTCGCGGTATTTCGGCGGTGCCTGGTCCGGACCGCTCTCAATCACGTTGTCGAGCGCTCCCGTGGAGCCTTTCGCCTCCATCGCGCCGGAGGGGCCCGCGGAGAGTTTCGCCTCGGCGCGGGTGAGCGAGGTGATGGCCATTTTCCGAAACTCGCGCACCTGGCCGATGTCGCCTTTCGCCACGGCGTCCTCCGCCTGGCGGAGCTGATGCGCCGCGTCTTTCAGCGAATCGACGCGCACATTTTTCATCGAGGCTTTCGCATACATCGCGTCGGCCTGCCGGGCCATGAGCGCGGCCATGCCCTCGGATGAGCCGGCCTCCTTCGAGTCCATGCGCGCGGCGCCGCCACCCATTCCCATCGCATCGGCCTTGCCGGTGCCGAGCTTGCCGCCGCCCGTGGCTTTCGTGTCGGCCTCGCCAGCAAGATCGACCTTGCCGCTCTGCGTCGGGTCTTCCGTCCGGCGCGCTTCGATGTTCTTGTCTCCCTCACCGATGGTGCCAGAGCCGGAAGCGGTCTCGCCGGTGGCCATGCCCTGCCGGCCCACATTCGAGCGGCCGTCCTGCTCCTTGTGGTCGGGCGTCTGGTTGCCGGATTTCCCCTGCGCACCGAAGGACGCGATGTCGCCCTCCATCACGTCCCAGCCGGACGGGAAGTCGGGCATCGCGTGATTGGTCGCGCTGTCGTCGGCTTCTTTCGCCGCCTTTTTCTCCGCCTCCATCAGGTCGCCGATGAGGTCCTGCGCCGCGGCTGCCAGCTCTGCCAGCGCGATGCCGGACTCGGGCATCTCGGCCTTGTCATGCGCCTCGGTCGTCACTTTCAAATCGTCCGGCTTCTCCACGAGCCACATTTCCGTGGCGTCGAGCCGCTCCTTGGCCTCGCCCATGATCGCGAGCAGTTCATCCTCTTTCGCGTAGCCGAGCTCGGTCACCTTCGCGGGCGTCTCGGGGTCGGCGGCGGCGGCCTTTTTCTCGATCTCCTGGAAGACGGAGAACACATCCTCGACGAGGTCGTTGGCGACGTTCAGGTCGGTGAAAATGTGAAGGTCTGTCGGCACCTGGAGCAGCGCTTCCACGACGTTTTTCTTCATCTCCACGAAGGCCTCCTCCATCTCGTCCACGGCCATGTCGTCCTTGTTTTTCTGCCCCTTCACCTGCTCCATCGCCTCCTTCATTTTCTGCGTGAGCGCCTCCAGTTTCGCGACCTTCTCCTTTGCCTGCTTCACGGCGTCGAGCATGGCGGCGCGGTTTTCGGCCTCCTCCTTGAGCTTGATCGTGTCGAGCATCGCCTGGAGCGATTTCAGGCCGGTCACGGCGCGCTCCTCGATCGGCACGGCCTCCGCCGCGAGGTTCTGGTCGAGCCGCTCGGCTGCCACCACCATGTCGGTGCGGATCTTTAGCTCGCCGGCGCGCGCCATCATCCTGGTGATCGTCTCGCCGAGCGCGGGGTCGGTCTGCCCGGCTGCCGCGGCTTCGTTTTTGCACGCTGCCAGGAAGGCGGCCATGTCGCTGCCGATCCGGTCCTGCGCATCCACGAGCGGGCGTCCGACCTTCGCTTTGCTTTCCACAAAGGTGCGCGTCTGCGCGAGCGCGGCGCCCTGGTCGCGCAGCAGCGACTCGATCATCGCGCTGAGTCCCGCGACGCTGCGGTCGATCTTCGCCTCGCCCGCCGCCGCCATCGCGAAGCTGAGCTGCTTCAAAATCTTCGTCTGGAGCGCCACCGCCTCGGCCGCCAGAGTCGCCTTTCGCGCAGCATCCGCGGCGGGGATCGAGCCGAGCGAATCCACTGCCAGCACCATTTCATTCACGTAGAGCTGCTGCGCCGCTGCGGTGAGGCCGCCGAGCGGCTTGAGCGGGTTCGCGAGGAGGTCGCGCATCAGCGCGCGGATTTCCTTCTGCTTCTCCGCCGCGCCCGTCCACTGCGCGTCGGTCGCCGCCTTCATCGCGTCGCGCAGGCTGCCGGTGTCAGCCAGGTTGCCCTTTTGCAGCTCGATGATCTTCTGCAAATTCGCCAGCGCCGCCTTTTCCAGCTCCCCGCGCCGCTTCGCCACATCGGCGAGCGACGGTGTTTTGAAAACCACGTTGCCAGACACGGATTCGTTCGCCTGCTCGGGGTGGTTGTCGCGCGCCACGACGCGGTAGGCGATGTCGTTTCCGCTGCGCGCGGGCGAGGTCTCGCTCCGCCAGACGCGGCGGAATTCCCGCCGGCCGTCCACCTTCCAAGTCTGCACCACGGTCCCCTTGTCCTCGCGCGTGGCGTTTGGCGCCACCTCCTCGATCACGATCTCCGAGACGCCGTAGTCATCCGCCACCTGAAACTCGATCTGCGGGCGCTCGCCGGGCGGCAGGATCGCCTCGCCGTTTGGCGAAAGAATCTCGATGCCCGGCGTCTTGTCGGGATCGAGCGCGATGGGAAGCTCCTCCTCGACGCTGCTGCCAAACGTGTCATCGCCTTTGAAAACGAGCGACGTGCCCGAGGAAAGCGTCGCGATTCCCTTCCACACGGTCGGCTTTCCCGCCGGGGTGAACTCGATCGTTTCGCGCCCCGCGCCGCGCAGACGGAAGTGCGCGAGCGGCGTGTTCGCGGTCACGAGAATCCGCAGCTCGGAGCCTGCGGGGATCGTCAGCCGTCCGTCGCGGCCATTCACCTCGCGCGGCGGGAG
>JAYTML010000193.1:0-6452 GCA_043728655.1 Chthoniobacter sp.
GTCGAGAGGGTAGAGCTGCTCGACCCGGATGAGGGCGGTGTTTCCCATCTTCTGCTCGTCGCGGAATTTCAGGAGGTCGTAGTAGATCTTGCCGCTGGAGAAGATGACGCGCTTGATCTTCTCCGGCTTGTCCAGGAGCGGGCCGGGGAGGATCTCGTGGAAACAGTCGCTCGTAAAATCCGCGACGGCTGACGCGGCGGCTTCAAGCCGGAGCATGCTTTTCGGCGTCATGATGACGAGCGGCTTTTTGAAAGCGCGCTTCATCTGCCGGCGCAGGACGTGGAAGTACTGCGCGGGCGTGGTGAGATTGCAGACTTGGATATTGTCCTCCGCGCAGAGCTGGAGGAAGCGCTCCAGCCGCGCGCTGGAGTGCTCGGGGCCCTGTCCTTCGTAGCCGTGCGGGAGCAGGAGGACGATGCCGCTGGGCCGCTGCCACTTGCTTTCTGCGGAGGCGATGAACTGGTCGATGATGACCTGCGCGCCGTTTGCGAAGTCACCGAACTGCGCCTCCCACATGCAGAGCAGGTCCGGGTAGTTCAGCGAGTAGCCGTAGTCAAAGCCGAGCACGCCGGCCTCGCTGAGAAGCGAGTTGTAGATGCACAGCCGCGCCTGGCCGTCGGCGATGTGCTTGAGCGGGCACCAGCGCTCGCGGGTCTCCTGGTCGTAGAGATACGAGTTCCGCTGGCTGAAGGTTCCGCGACGGCAATCCTGCCCGCTGAGCCGCACGGGGATCCCCTCGACAAGCAGCGAGCCCATCGCCAGCGCCTCGGCGTAGGACCAGTCGAAAGGGCCGCCGTTCGCCCATGCCTTCGCGCGTTTTTCGAGCAGGAAGCTTTTCAGCTTCGGCTGAATGGCAAAGCCGTCCGGCACGGTGGTGAGCGCCTTCACGATCTGCGCAAGGCCTTCCGCCGGCACGGCGGTCTCCACCGGATCATGCGTGTAGGCCGGCTGCGGCTCGGCGGTCGAGCCGGTGAAGCTGTTGATCGTCTCGTCTTTCTCCGCGGTCTTCACGACGGCGAGCGCCTTCTCGTGCCGGTCGTCCATTTCCTTTTCCAAAGCCGCCGCGTCCTCCGCGGTGATCACGCCCGCGGCGATGAGCCGCTTTTTAAACTGCGTGCCGACGCTCGGGTGAGAGCTGATGTCCGCGTACATCGTCGGCTGCGTTGAGACGGGATCGTCGGCCTCATTGTGGCCGTAGCGGCGGTAGCAGAAGATATCGATGACCACGTCGCGCTTGAAGGTCTGGCGGAACTCGAGCGCCAGCTCGGAGACGAAGCGCACGGCCACCGGGTCGTCGCCATTCACGTGGAAAATGGGCGCCTCGATCATCTTCGCCACGTCCGTGCAGTACGTCGTCGAGCGCGCGTCGGCCGGGAGCGTGGTGAAGCCGATCTGGTTATTGACGATGATGTGGATGGTGCCGCCGATCCGGTAGCCCTGGAGCTGCGACATGTTCAGCGTCTCGGCGACGATCCCCTGCCCCGCGAACGCCGCGTCGCCATGCACGAGCACGGGCACGACTTTCGAGCGCTCCTCGGTGTCCAGGCGGATGCGCTGCCGCGCCCGCGTCATGCCGAGCACCACCGGATTGACGGCTTCGAGATGGCTCGGATTCGCGGAGAGCCGCACGAGCACCTCGCCGCCGGTCTTCGGCTTGCGCGTGACCACGTAGCCGAGGTGGTATTTCACGTCGCCGTCGCCCGCCGTGGTGTTCGGGATGTAGTTCTCGGAAAACTCGGCGAACAGCAGCTTGAAAGGCTTCCGCAGGAATTCCGCGATCACGCTGAGCCGCCCGCGATGCGCCATGCCCATGCAGATTTCCTCCACGCCGCGCGAACGGCAGTTCTCGAGGATGCCGTAGAGCGCGGTGATGAGGGCCTCGCCGCCCTGGAGCGAAAAGCGTTTCTGCCCCTGGTATTTCGTATGCAGGAAATGCTCGAAGCTTTCGACCTTTGCCAGCTCGCGCAGCATGCGGCGCTGGAGGTCGGCCGGCGCGGCGGACTCCGGCGGACGGCTCTCCACCTTCTCGCGCAGCCAGTTCCGCAGGCGCGGATTCTGGATGTGCATGAACTCCGCGCCGATCGGCCCGCAGTAGATTTTCTCCAGCGCGCCGATCAGCTCGCGCAGTTTCATCCGCTGGCCGCCGAGGAAAAATTTCGAGCCGACCGCGAGATCGAGGTCTTTCTCGTCAAAGCCCAGCTCGCGCAGGCTCAGAAGCGGGTTCTGCGGCCGTTCGTCGGCCAGCGGATCGAGATTCGCGATCGTGTGGCCGAGGGTGCGGTAGGCATAGACGAGCCCGTCCACGCGCGTCTGGAGCGGCATCTCCTCCCCCGCCGCCGCGCCGCCCTGCGCCGCGCCCGCGCCGTTTTTGGACTGCACCGAGCCGAGTTCGAATCCCTCGAAGAAGGCGGCCCACACGGAATCAACCGAGGCCGGGTCTTTCCGCCAGCGCTCGTAGTTCTGATCGAGGAGGTCGGCATTGGAGCGGTTCGCAAACGAGATGGCCATGGGAGTGAAGTTTCGGGCGCGGAATCTAAGCGTCCCCCGCGGAGCGTCCAACAGGAAATGCCCCGCCGAGAGAATTGCCTTTCCCCCTGCCGAACCCGCGGCAATCACTGTGGCAATGACCACGCTCACCCCGCCGCCGCCCCGACTGAAGCTGCGGCTCCATGTCGGCGCGATATTCGCCCTCGGCCTGATGCTCGCGCCACTCGCACCCGCTCAGACGCCCGACAAAGCCGTGCCGCTCAGCAACGCGACGATCCTCATCATCCGCCACGCGGAAAAGCCCGACACCGGGGTCGGGTTGAGCAATGAAGGCGGGAAGCGCGCACAGGTTTATACGGAGTATTTCCCGGGCCTCCAAATCGCGGGGAAGCCGCTGAAGCTCGATCACCTCTTCGCCGCCGCCGACTCAAAGAACAGCCAGCGCCCGCGGCTCACGCTCGAACCGCTGGCCCGCGCGCTGAATCTGCCGCTCGATGTGCGCTTCGAGGCGGATGACTGGAAAAAACTCGCCGAAGATCTGCGCGCGACCGATTACGGCCGGCAACTGCTCATCTGCTGGCACCACGGGCCCGTCCCCGACCTCCTGCGCGAACTCGGCGCGAACCCCGCGAAGCTGCTGCCGAACGGCGAATGGCCCAAGGACGTTTTCAACTGGGTCATCGTCCTCCGCTTCGACGCCGAGGGCCGCCTCATCCCGTCGCGAAGCCAGCGGATCAAGCAGCACTGGGCCGACGCCCCTCCCACGCCCTGAGCAGAATTCACAGCGCTCGCGCCCGGCGCTGGCTCACTTTCGCAAGGTTGAGTTTTAGCGGTTACACACTTCTGCGTCTCGGTGATCATTAAATTGCCTCAACCACGCCCATGAATAGCCCCATCGGATTCGCCGTCGTCGGCACCGGCATGATCGCCGAGGTGCATGCGCAGGCCATCCGGGACACCCCGGAAGCACGGCTCGTGGCCGTGTGGACGCGTGCGGCGGAGAAGCGCGGGGCTTTTGCGGAACGCTTTGGCTGCCGCGCCGCGGAGAGCCTGGAGGAGGTCGTGGCCGATCCGGAAGTGCGCGCGGTGACCGTGGCCACGCCGAGCGGGGCGCACGCGGAGATCGCGGTGCCTTTCCTCGAAGCGGGCAAGGCGGTGCTCTGCGAGAAGCCGCTGGAGGTGAGCCTCGCCGCGGTGGATCGCATCCTCGCCGCGGAGCAGCGCGGCGGCGGGGTGCTCGCGGGCGTTTTCCAGATGCGGCTCGGGCGCGGGGCGCGGCTGCTCAAGGACGCGGTGGAGGCGGGGCGGTTCGGGCGGCTGACGCTGTGCAGCGCGTATGTGAAGTGGTGGCGGGCGCCGGAGTATTATGCGTCGTCGGCGTGGAAGGGGACGTGGGCGATGGACGGCGGCGGGGCGCTGATGAACCAGGGCATCCACGCGGTGGATCTGCTGCAATGGATCGCGGGGCTGCCGGCGGAGGTTTCGGCGTTCACGGGGACGCTGGCGCACACGGGCATCGAGGCGGAGGACACGGTGGTGGCGGCGCTGCGCTGGCCGCATGGGGCGCTGGGGGTGATCGAGGCGGCGACTTCGGCGTGGCCGGGGTCGGATTTGCGGATCGAGATCAGCGGGGATCGCGGCTCGGCGGCGCTGGTGAATGACCGGATCGTGCGCTGGGAATTCGCGGAGCCGCAGGCGGGCGATGCCGCGGTGCTGGCGGAGGGCGCGACGAGTGAGATCAAGGTGGGCAGCTCGGACCCGCGCGGGATGAGCTGGGCGGGGCATCGCGTGCTGGTGCGCGATCTGGCGTGCGCGTTGCAGGAAGGCCGCGCTCCGATGATCCCCGGCGCGGAGGCGCGGCGGTCGGTGGCGCTGGTGCTGGCGATCTACGAGTCGGCGCGCAGCGGGCGGAGCGTGGCGCTGGGGCCGCCGTAGGCCGCTACAGCGGCGCGGAAGTCGGGGCCGCCGCCTTGGGCAGGTGCTCGACGCAGTATTCGTGGCCGTCTTTTGCCACGCGAAACTCCAGGTCCGGCGCGACGCTTTCCGTCCGGCCGCAGACCTCGCAGCGGTGCATCGCGTCGTCATCCGGGGTCTGCGCCTTTTCAAACCGCGAGCGCCGCGTCTGGACATCGCGGCGGTGCATGGCGTCCTGGAAAATCTCGCGTCCGAAGAAGACGAAAAAATTCGTGAGCGCCACCACGAGCGCGAGGCGGTATCCCCATTCGCCGAAAATGAAGCCGATCATCAGAATCGCCCCGGAAAGCCACGCCAGCCACTTCACTTTCACCGGGATCAGCCCCATCAGGTAGATCATCATGTCGGGATAGAAGCGGGCGAAGGCGAAGAGGATCGAATTGTTCAGGATGGCGGTGGAAAAATTCGCCCCCGCGAAGAATGCGGCGACCGTGGTGCCGGCCATTCCGAGGCCGTAGAAGAGATTGACGCGGAAGCTGCCCATCGCGTTTTCGAGCCCGTCGCCGAGCCACCAGAGATACCAGATGTAGAGTGCCGCGAAAAGCCAGTCGGTGATCGGCCCGCCGATGGACGGGATGAAGATGTAGCTGACGAGCCGCCAGACCTCGCCGCGCATCACGGCCTCCGGATCGAGGGTGATCGCCTCCAGAAAGCGCGGGCTGAATTTGTAGAGGACGAAGACCAGCGCGTTAAACGCGGCGATCAGGCGGATCAAATTCGGGATGGCTAGATGTCCGAAGCGGGCTTCGGCGTGGTCGATCCACTTCATGTTTTTTTCAAATCGAGCGCTGACTCTGGATGCGTCCGTTTGAATTGCAACGGACGAATTCTCCCCGAAGCGGCCCGCCCGCATTGACAGACCGAATCGAACTCCTACGCTTTCCCATTGTGTCCGCCACCAGCCCTCTCAAACAGACCCCGCTTCACGCCGAGCATGTCCGTCTCGGCGCGAAAATGGTGGATTTCGGCGGCTGGTCCATGCCGGTGCAGTACAGCGGGATCATCGACGAGCACCATGCCGTGCGCGGGAATCTGGGAGTCTTCGACATCTCGCACATGGGGCAGTTTTTTGCCGAGGGCCCGGAGTCGGCGAAGTGGCTGAACCGCCTGCTGACAAACAATGTGGAGCGGCTCGGAGTCGGGGAATGCCAGTACACCTTTCTGCTCAACGAAAGCGGCGGCGTGATCGACGACCTGATCGTCTATCGGCTCACCGATACGCGCTACCTTCTCGTGGTCAATGCCTCGAAGATTGAAGAGGATTTCGCCTGGATGGACTCGCACAGCGCGGAGGGCGTTTCCTTTAAAAATCAGAGTGAAAGCTACGCCGGGTTCGCCGTGCAGGGGCCGAAGTCGGCGCAGCTTTTCGACGCCTTTTTCAGCGGCAAATACTCCCGCCCGGCGCGCAATGAAATCCTCGCGATCGAGATCGACGGAGAGTCGTATTTCATCGCGCGCACCGGCTACACGGGCGAGGACGGCTTCGAGATTTTCTGCCCGGCGGGTTGTGCGGTGAAATCGTGGAACGACATCCTTCGCAAAGGGGCGGAGTTCGCCATCAAACCGTGCGGACTCGGGGCGCGCGACACGCTCCGCTTGGAGATGTGCTACCCGCTCAATGGCTCCGACCTCGCCGCCGACACGACGCCGATCGAGGCCGGCCTCAGCATTTTCGTCGATCTGGAAAAGCCTGACTTCATCGGTCGCGAGACGCTTTCGGAACAGAAAAAGAACGGCGTGAAGCGCCGGCTTGTCCCTTTCAAAATGACCGGCCCCTGCCCGCCCCCGCGCTCGCACTACGGCATCTTCAAAGGTGACCAAAGGATCGCCGAGACGACCAGCGGCTCGCTCTCTCCCACGCTCAAGGCCGGCATCGGCATGGCATACATCCCTACCGAGTTTGCGCGCATCAATGAGCAGATCGAAATCGAAATCCGCGGCAAACGCTTCCCCGCCGTGATCGAGAAAAAGCCGCTCCACCGCCCCTGCCC
>JAYTML010000194.1:0-7320 GCA_043728655.1 Chthoniobacter sp.
CGCCGCATGCCGAGGTAAAAGTCCGAGCTGTGGATCGTGAACTGCGACGCCTCGGAAACCGTCTGCTGATTGATGTCGGTGATCTCGCAGAGCAGTCGCGCCGAGCGCGGCTGCGGCGCTTTCGTATTGAGCGGGATCGTCGTCGCCACGGTCGCGACGCCCTCGGCGCCGATGTCCGCCTTTCCCTCCTCGGAGAAGTGCGAAACGCGCGCCAGTTGTTCGTTCAGGCGGTAGTCGTGGATCGCGTGGCAGAAGTCGAATGCCGCGAAACCCGCAGGCGCAAAGCCGTCGTCACTCGCGCTCAGCGACCATGTGAGCTGCGCCTTCGAGAGCGGCTTGCCCATGTAGTATTTCGCGGTAATCGGCAGCTCGATCTTCGTTTCGCCGACCGCCACCGGGGCTCTGGCGATTTTGATTTCAAAGGCGTTCGGCGTGTATTCCTGCACCTCGATCTCGTGTGTCGCGACCGGCTGCGCGTCCTTGCCGTCGTCCGCAAAAAGCACCTCGACCCGATACGTGCCCAGCCCGCCCGCGGGCAGCACGATGTCTTCCGAAAACGATCCCTCATCCGACAGCGTCACTGTCTTGCTCATGATCCGCCGGTCGCGCGGATCGATGGCGCGCACCGTGACTTTCGCGCCCGCGGGAATGCTCGCCTCCTCCTCGGTCCAGTCCCGCGCGATGCCTTTCAGATGCACGGTCTCGCCGGGCTTATAGACCGGGCGCTCGGTGAAGAGCATGACCTCGCGCGCGTCGCCGTCGGTTTCATCCTCATCGTCGGCCTGCTCGATATTCAGGCGGCGGAGCGAGAGATACTCCCGGTGATTGCGAAATGCGACGAGGTGTAGATCCGCGCCGTGCTCGGCGAGCAGCCACTGGCCTTCCTTCGGCGTGTCGAGCCGCGCCACGCCCGCGGCGTCGGTCTGCGCCTCGTCGAGCGTCGTGTTTTCCGCGTCGAGCATCCGCAGCCGCGCGCCGGCCACGGCCTTGCCCGTCGCGAGCGAGAAGACGTGCGCGAAGGTCTCGCCCTTCGAGTGCTTCCAAACGACACCGAGGTCGGTCACCTGCACGATCGCCTGTGCGCCGGGGCGGGCGTTCGGCTTGGCCGGCTCGCCGGCCTGCTCGGCGGTGAGCAGCACCACGCCGGTCTTCCCCGCGCCGAGGATTTCATTCCAGTCCAGGGCGACCTCGTGCTGCTCATCGACCTCGCCTTTCGACTCGATCTCCTTCTGCCAGACCGTCTGCCCCGGCATCGTGTCGAGATCGACCTTGCCGTAGGGCTCGTCGGCGCTGCGCCGCTGGTTCCGCCAGGAGTGGTATTCCTCGTAGGCTTTGAGCGCGAGGGCGAGCGAGTCAGCCGGGAATACCCGCGCGCTCACCCGGACGCGCGGCGCATTCACCGTGAGCATGCGAAACTGGCGCGCGCCCCCGCTCATCTGCTGCGTGGAAAACTCCTCGAAATACACGCGCGGCGGCACCTGGTTGAACTGCACGCCCTTTCCAAACCGGCTCGCCAGCACGAACGGCTGCTCGGCCGGCAGCCCGGCATCCACGATGACGCGATACTCGCGATCGAGTTCAAACTCACCGGTGAACGCGATCTGCGAGCCGGTCACCTCCGCCTTCATCTCCTTCGGCTCCGGCTCCACTCGCACCCAGCGCGCGAGATTCGCCGCCGTCACTTCCTTCGCCAGCCCTTTGGAAAACCGAACCTCCAGCCGGCGGCCCGAGTTGATGTAATTCGAAGCGTCCACGGTGGTGACGGCAAACGGACGGATCGTCCCGATCTTCACCTCCGCCGGATCGAGGAGGCGCAGGTTTCCCTCGCTCACCGGCAGGCCCGCGGCGATGACGAGCCGCCAGCCTTCCCCGGCGGGCAGCGGCTGCGCGGGCACGGCCCATAGATGATTCCGAACGGAATCGGCCGGCTGCGGCCCGCGCTTTTCCTGAAAGCGGTTGGTCCATGTGAGGCGTGATTGATCCTGGTTCCGCCATGTCGAAATCCAGTACTGCTCAGGATGCCTGGCGGGATCGGCCTTTTCCACGCGGGCCGCGATCTCGTCCCCGGCCTTGTTCACAAACGTGAAAAAGCGCCCGGCCTCGGCGGCATCGACGTCGGCATTGAAGATCAGCGAAACCTTCGGCTCCGCCGAGGCGTCCTGCTCCCAACCCGCACGGATCGCGTTCCAGCCCACGAGCTGAAACGGCGGCGTCTTCACCGTCTCGCGAAATGCCGCGTCGAGCGCCGTGCCGTCCGCTTTAGCCAGGCCCGGATCCAGCGTGAGCAGGTAGGTGGTGCTGAGCGCCATGGGCTCGTCCGGCGTGAAGGTGCCGCTGCGCTGGCTGAGCCAGACGAAATGCCCTCTTACGGCGGGATGGAAAACCACCGGCGCCTTGCCTGCTGTCTGTCCGACCTGCTCCGGCGCGACCATCGTGTTGGGGAAACGGAACTCGAAAGTGGTCGTCGGCCGGAGCTGCCGCTCGCAGTGGAGGGTGACAGCGGCCATTTCGGCGGCAGCCGGAAAGGTGCTGAAAAGAAGGGCCGCGAGGGCCGGGAGCAGGGAGCGCAGTTTCATGGTGTGGATGGGGTCTTGCGCGGAATACGCAGCCCCGCGGCGAATCTTTCAAAAATCGCCGGAAAAGTTTCACCCCGGCTGAACCGTCAGGCCACGAAATCTCGCGGAGATAGGCCTGGGTCCACGAAACGTGACATAAATAGGAACTTCGGGCGAAGGAGCGCCTTTGGACGCGCAGGAGCGCTCGGCTCCGAGCATCCGGCAGAGCCGAGCGCTCCTGCGCGTTCTTCCCGCGCTCCCGTGCGCGGATCATCGAGCCACTCCGTTGGAGTGACTGCCTCTTGGCAGAACGATGACGTTCGTTCGAAAGCCGCTTCCGACTTCGCTACGCCGGTGCGCTGCTGAGGCCGGGCGGAAAGTCGGGGGAGATGATCGTGCCTTCCTCGCGCTTGAGGGGAGGCGGCTCGGAGGAGGGACGCGGCGGTTTCGTCGGCGCGTTCGGCGGAGTGAGCATGCGCCCGTGGTCGATGATGTCCTTGATCTGCTTGCCATCGAGCGTCTCGAATTCGAGCAGCGCCTTGGCGATGATCTCGAGCTTGTCGCGGTGCTCGGTGACGAGCTTGAGGGCGCGCTGATAGGCTTCGTCGCAGAGCTTGCGGACTTCGGTGTCGATCTCCTGCGCGGTGGCTTCGCTGTATTCGCGGCCCTGGCTGAGATCGCGGGCGAGGAAGACATGATCCTCATGCTGGCCGTACTCGACCATGCCCATCTTCTCGCTCATGCCCCATTCGCAGACCATCTTCCGGGCAAGCCGGGTCATCTGCTTGATGTCCATCGAGGCGCCGGTGGAAAGATCGTGCGTGTAAAGCTCCTCGGCGATGCGGCCGGCGGCGGTCATGGCGAGATTGTCGAGCGCCTCCTTTTTCCCGAACGAATATTGGTCGCCGGTCGGCAGCGACATGGTGACGCCGAGCGCGCGTCCGCGCGGAATGATCGTGACCTTGTGGAGCGGGTCGGTGTTTTCCAGCAGCACGCTGACGAGCGCGTGACCGGCCTCGTGCCATGCGGTGGAGATCTTTTCCTTGTCGCTCATCGCCAGGCTGCGGCGCTCGCGGCCCCAGCGTACCTTGTCGCGCGCCTCCTCGAATTCTTCGTTCGTGATGGCCTTCATCCCGCGCCGCGCGGCGATGAGTGCGGCTTCATTGATGACGTTCGCCAGTTCCGCGCCAGAGAAGCCGGGGGTGCCGCGGGCGACCACGGAGAGGTCCACGCCTTCGGCCAGCTTCACTTTCTTGGCATGCACGCGGAGGATTTCCTCGCGGCCCTTCACGTCGGGCAGCGCGACGGTGACCTGGCGGTCAAAACGGCCCGGCCGCAGCAGCGCAGGGTCGAGCACGTCGGGGCGGTTCGTCGCGGCGATGATGATGACGCCCTCCTGGGTGTCGAAGCCGTCCATCTCCACGAGGAGCGCATTGAGCGTCTGCTCCCGCTCGTCGTGGCCGCCGCCCATGCCGTGGCCGCGGTGCCGGCCCACGGCGTCGATTTCGTCGATGAAAATCAGGCAGGGCGCGGACTTTTTCCCCTGCTCAAACATGTCGCGCACACGGCTCGCGCCGACCCCGACGAACATCTCGACGAAATCCGAGCCGCTGATGGAGAAGAACGGCACGTCCGCCTCGCCGGCGATGGCGCGGGCCAGCAGCGTCTTGCCGGTGCCGGGGGAACCGACCATGAGCACGCCTTTCGGGATGCGCCCGCCGAGCTTCTGAAACCGCTTCGGGTCGCTCAGGAACTCGACGATCTCCTGCACCTCCTCCTTCGCCTCCTCGACACCCGCCACGTCCTTGAAGGTGATCTTGTTCTTGTCCCGCGACATCATGCGCGCCTTCGATTTGCCGAAGTTCATCGCGCCTTTTCCCGCCATCCGGATCTGCTGGCGGAAGAAGAAATAGAGGATCACCACGAAGAGCAGCAGCGGCATGAAAATATTCAGCATCGCCGAGGCAAAGAGTGAATTGTCCGACTTCGGCGTGACCTTGATCTTGTATTTCTCCTCGAGCATCCACTGGAGGTAGGGCTGGTACTGGAGGTTGATCTGGGTCTTGAACTTTTGCGGCGGCACATTCTCGCCGGCGCCCTTTGGCCGGTATGCGCCGGCGATGAAATCGGTGGCGCTGCCGGGCTCCGCGATGAGGTCGAGCGATGCCACCCCGCTGTCTTTGACGAGGCGATCCTCCTCGAGAATGACCAGAAAATCCGGGTACGACACGTCCTTCACGGCGCCCATCACTCCGCCGCCGCCATTATGGAAAACGTAGGCCCCGCCGAGCATCGCGATGGCGATGGCAAAGAGGACCAGCCCGCGCCAGTTGAAATTGGGGTCGCCGGCGCCATTGCCATTGCCATTGGGGGGGCGGGTGCTTTTCGGTGAACGGGGATCGGGCTGGGCCATAGGTGTCAGTGGTGCTGCGCAAAAACGCCGGTCAGACTAAGGTATCGCTTCCGCCTGCGCAAAGGATGCTTTCCGGGCCGGCAAAACTAGGGGCTGAGGCGGTTTGGTCAACCCGGATTCCGCGTCCCGGCAGCGGCGCACGACCGCTACAGGTTTCAGGCTTTCGTGTCGCCGCTCTCCGCGACCCGTTTCAGGAAAGGTGAGAACAGGTCCATCGGCAGGGGCAGGAAGGTGGTGGTGTTATTCTCACCGGCGATCTCGCTCATGGTTTGCAGGAACCGCAGTTGCAGCGCGATCGGCTGGGCAGCGATCATCGCCGCGGCCTGCACGAGCTTTTCCGCCGCCTGGAACTCCGCCTCGGCGTTGATGATCTTCGCGCGGCGCTGGCGCTCGCTCTCGGCCTGGCCGGCCATCGCCCGCTTCATCGTCTCGGGCAGGACCACGTCCTTGACCTCCACGGTGGCGATCTTGACGCCCCACGGGTCGGTCTGCCGGTCGATGATCTCCTGGAGCTGCATGTTGATTTTTTCCCGCTGCGAAAGTAGGTCATCCAACTCAAACTGACCGATGACGCTGCGCAGCGTCGTCTGCGCGATGAGGGAGGAGGCCTTGAGATAGTTCTCCACTTTCACAATGGCTGCCTCGGGGTCAATGACGCGGAAATAGACGACGGCATCCACGCTCACCGGCACGTTGTCGCGGGTCATCATCTCCTGCTTCGGCACGTCGATGGTGACGGTGCGGAGGTCCACTTTCACCATGCGGTCCACGATCGGGATGAGGATGATGAGGCCCGGTCCCTTCGCGCCCAGCAGTTTGCCGAGGCGAAAGACGACGCCGCGCTCGTATTCGCGCAGCACGCGGACCATCGAGGGCAGCACAAAGATGATGAAGGCGAATATGGGGATCAGCCACGTGCCGGAGTTCAGGAGAGCTTGGATTAGGTTCATAAGGGGTTCTTGGGTTGTCGGTCGCTGCCTTTGCCACGCTATGGGGACTGCTGCGGGCGCGCTTCGTTCAGTTTCACTTTCAGTGTCAGGCCATTCATTTCCACGATTTCGACGCTCTGGCCGCTCTCAATGGGCGTATCGCTCACGGCATTCCAGTATTCGCCGTCCACGAAAACCCTCCCGCCCTTCGGCGTGATCGCCGTGACGGCGGGGATAGTCTTTCCGACCATGGTTTCGCGCCCCACTTTCACTCTCATGGTCTGGGCGCGCAGGCCGGCGGCGACGACAAAGATGAAGAAAGCCGCCGTGACGGCCGTGGCCGGGATGATGAACTGGAGCGACACCCGGAACACCGGATCGGCCCGGTCGAAAAGCAGCAGCAGGCCGAAGAAGAACGCGATGACGCCGCCGGCCGTCAGCACCCCATGCGTGGGGGTGAAGGCATCGGCGATGAAAAGCCCCACCGCCAGCGCGAGCAGCGCGAGTCCGGCGACGTTGATCGGGAGCGCGGACGACATGTAGAGCGCGAGGATCAGCGCCACCGCGCCGACCACGCCGGGGATGATTCCGCCCGGATTGCTCACCTCGCCGATGATCCCGTAAACGGCGATGAGCATGAGGATCATCAGCACCTCGGGCCGCCAGACCGTCTGGAATACCCGTTCGCGCGCATTCATGGGAATCTCCCGCACCTCGGCGCCCGCGGTCTTCAGCGCCCGGTCACGCACCGTGCGCCCGTCGAGCTGCGCCAGCAGGTCCGGCACGTCCTTGGCGATGATCTCGATGACATTCGTCTTCAGCGCCACCTCGGCGGTGATATTCGCACTCTCGCGCACCGCGGACTTCGCCCACTCCACATTGCGCCCCCGCTTTTGCGCGATCGTCTCGATGTAGCTGACCGTGAAATTCTCCAGCTTCTGCTTCATCACATCGTCCACTTTCTCCGCCCCGCCGCCGCCGATTGCGACCGGATGCGCGGCGCCGATGCTCGTATTCGGAGCCATCGCCGCCACATCCGCCGCGAGCGTGATGAAGCACCCCGCGCTCGTCGCATTCGCGCCCGACGGCGCCACGTACACGACCACCGGCACGTCCGCCGAGTAAAAGCTCTGCACGATCTCCTTCGTCGAATCCAGCAAGCCGCCCGGCGTATCGAGCACGAGGATGAGGCACTGCGCCTTTTCCTCCGCCGCCTGCCCGATGCCGCGCGCGATGTAGCCCGCCGTCGCGGGGCTGATCGCGCCATTCACCCGGATCAGCGCCACCTTTTCCGCCTGCGCGAAACACGCCGGCGCCAGCAGAGCGGCAGCCGCGAGCCCAGGCAGACATTTCCTCATCCAGCCGCCGGGCGCCGCACCAAGCTCAGGCCGGCCCTTTCGCCACACCCGAATCCGTCGCGCGA
>JAYTML010000195.1:0-2544 GCA_043728655.1 Chthoniobacter sp.
GTGCGGTCGGCGTAGAATTGCGCGAGTTTGCTGACGAGGGATTCGGTGGCTTCGTCGTCGGTGTAGGGGATGGCGTATTTCGCCAGGGAGCCGATGACGCGGTCGCGCGGGAACATCGCGGAGCCTTGCACGACGGTCGCGGGGGCGACGCCATTCACGCGGACGAGCGGGGCGAGCTCGATGGCGAGTTCGCGGACGAGGTGGTTGGCGGCGGCTTTGGAGCAGTCGTAGGCGACGCTGCCTTTTTTGGCGACGACGGCATTCGCGCTGGTGGTGAGGACGAGCGCGCCGCGGAGGCCCTGTTCCTTCCATGTCTTCGCGGCTTCGTCGGCGACGAGGTAGCTGCCGGTGACGTTGACGTTGAAGACGAACGCCCATTTGTCGTCGGGGATGCGGCCCGCGGTGTCGCTCGGCCAGAAGACGCCGGCGGTGACTTCGATGGCGTCGAAGCCGCCGTAGGCGAGCGCCACGTCATCGAGCATGGCGCGGATGCTCGCGCGGTCGGTGATGTTCGCGTTCAGGCCGAGCGCCGGGCCGCAGCCGGAAATGCCGGAGCCGGCGACGCCGATGCCGACGCCGTACTTGTCGGTAATCTCCTTTGCGGTGGCGACGGCGGCGTCCTTGTTCATATCGACGCAGACGATGTGCGCGCCTTCCTTCACGAGGCGGTGCGCGGTTTCCTTGCCGATGCCGGAGCCGGCGCCGATGACGATGTGGACCTGCCTTGCGAGTTCCTTCTCGGCGGGCATGCGCTTGAGCTTCGCCTCCTCGAGCAGCCAGTACTCGATGTCAAAGGCCTCCTGCTGCGGGAGCGCGATGTATTCGTCGATGGCCTCCGCGCCGCGCATGACTTCGACGGCGCAGTTGTAAAACTCGGCGGTGACGCGGGACTCGGACTTGTCCTTGCCCCACGCGATCATGCCGAGGCCGGGGATCAGGATGACCGTCGGATTCGGGTCGCGCATCGCAGGCGAGTGCGCGTGCTTGCAGCGGTTGTAATAGGACGCGTAGTCCTCGCGGTAGGCGGCGAGCGCGCTCTGGAGCTTGGTTTTGAGCGTATCGAGATTTTCGGACGCGGGGTTCCAATCGACGTAGAGCGGCTTGATCTTGGTGCGGAGAAAATGATCCGGGCAGCTCGTGCCAAGCTCGGCGAGACGCGGGGCGTCGTTCGAGTTCACGAAGCGGCGGATCGTTTCGTCGTCCTGGACGGTGCCGACGAAGAGCGCTTTCTGCGAAACCTGCCCGCGCAGCCAAGGGAGGATTTTTGCGAACGCGGCGCGGCGCGCGGCTTCGTCGAGGGAGGCGTATTTCTGTCCGCCGAAGGCCTTGGCGTCTCCGCCTTTCGCCTCGTACTTCGCCTCGATGAATGCGGCGGCTTTCTCGATGAGCGTGAGCGTCAGCTCGTAGCACTCCTTTTCGTCGTTGGCCCAGTTGATGAGGCCGTGCTGGCCCATGATGATGCCCTTCGCCTTGGGGTGATCCTTGCAGATTTTCTCCATCGCCAGGCCGAGCTCGAAGCCGGGCCGCAGCCACGGGGTGTGGATGACTTCGTCGCCGTAGATTTCCTTCGTGAGCTTCACCGAGTGCTTCGACGCGGCGACGCTGATCGCGGCGTTTGGGTGCATGTGATCGACGTGCTTGAACGGGATGAAGGAATGCAGCGGCGTGTCGATGGAGGACGGGCGCGGGTTGAGATTGAAAGTGGCGTGCGTGTACATGCCGACCATGGCGTCCTCGGCGTCGCTCTTCGGGCCGCGCGGCTCCATGGCGGCGTAGGATTTCTGCAGGCCGACAAGCTTGCTCTGGTAGAGGGATGAGAAATTTTCGCGCAGCGAAGTGCGGAGGTCGCCGCCGGAGCCTTTGACCCAAAGCACCTCGACCTGCTCGCCGGTGAGCGGGTCCTTTTCCATGATTTTTGCGGAGGTGTTTCCACCGCCGGTGTTCGTGATGCGCTGGTCGGCGCCAAGGATGTTCGAGCGGTAAATGAGGCGGCCCACGGGATCGAGCGCTGCGGCTTTGGTGTCATCCCAGGAGTGGTTCACGAATTTGAAGTTAGGCATTGTGTTGTGGCGGTTGGACAAAATGGGCGCGCAGTTTGCGACGCGGGGAGGAAGGCTCGCAAGCGTCGAATTTCGCCTGGCGGATGCCGGGAAAGGATGCGGCGAATGAGCCGCCATCGGATACGCCGAGGCCTACCTTTGCACGTCGTCGGCGGTCCACATCTTCCGATCCGGGCCGGCGGAGCGGACTTCCATCTGGATGGCGGAGACCTGGTGGAAAAAGTAAGGCGTGCCGAGCCGGTCGCAGAGTTCCCCGCGGTCATTGATTTGGGAGCCGGTGGGGACGGGAATCTTGATCTGCTTCACATTGTCGCCGAGCAGCGCCTTGGTGATCTCGGCGTTGTTGCCGACCGGGTTTCCGCCGAGCCCGGTGCGGAAGTCGCGGAGGGCGAACTGCACATCCTCGATGTCCGCCCGGAGGCGACCGGGCTGGAGCGTGCCCGGCTCGGTCGCGCCGGGTGCCGGGAGGTCGTCCACCGATGGT
>JAYTML010000196.1:0-12350 GCA_043728655.1 Chthoniobacter sp.
ATCGCCGTCTGGCTGGGCTTTGCGCCCGATCATCTCGACCGCTACCCCTCGATGGACGAGTACTACCGGGCGAAGATCCGCATTTTTGAAAACCAGACGGCGGACGACTGGGCGGTGGTCAATTTTCGCGACAAGCTCCCCGAGTTGAAGGCGAGGAAGATCACCTTCAGCGCGTATGTGCCGGGCGCGGATTTCGAGCTGCGCGAAGGGGTGATCTATTTCCGCGGCGAGCGCGTGCTCGCGATGGCGGATACGCAGCTTCGCGGCTCGCACAATGCGGAGAACCTCATGGCGGCGCTCGGCGTCGGCGTCGTGCGAGGACTCAGTTTTTCGGAAATGACACCGCCGCTTCGCGAGTACAAGGCGCTGCCGCACCGCTGCGAACTCATCCGCACGCTCGATGGCGTGGAATACGTGAATGATTCCAAAGGCACGAATCCCGACTCGGTCGAAAAGGCGCTGCACTCCGAGACGCGCCCCGTCGTGCTGATCGCGGGCGGGAAGGACAAGGGTTTCGAGTACGACGCCCTGACGAGCCTGGTCGCGCAGCGCTGCCGGGCCGCGGTGGTACTGGGCGAAATGGGGGATCGCATCGAGGCCCTGTGGAAGGACAAGCTGCGCGTCGAAAATGCGGGCTGGTCGATCGAGCGCGCGGTCGCGCTCGCCCACGAGCTCGCGCAGCCGGGCGATGTCGTCCTGCTCAGCCCTGGCACTTCATCCTTCGACATGTTCAAAAACTACGCCGACCGCGGCAATCAGTTCCGCATCCTCGTCCAAGCTCTCCAACCAAAATGAAAACGCCCAAATTCATCACCAAACTGTCGGCCGTCCTCACGCCTCGTCCGAGGAAGAAACTCCAGGCCACCGCCCGCGCCGTCCCGCGCGCCGCGATGGACGACTACGACGCCGACGAGCCGACCACCAAGCTGTCGAGCGCGTTTGTCGTCGTGCTCATCCTGCACATCGTCGCCGTCCTCGGCATCCTTGCGTTCAACGGCATCAAAGCCTCGCGGCTCAGCCATGAGATGTCGGCCGCGCCGGCCGGGGAGCCTGCGAAATCTCCGGCGGCCACCGCGGCGCAGGCACCCGCGCCGGTGGCGGCCGCAGCCGCGCCGCGCGCGGCGGAGCGCGCTACGCCCGCCGCGCCGGTGCCGGCAGTCGCGAGCCTGAAGCCCGCAGGGGCCACCCAGCATTCGGTCCTGGCGAATGAAAACCCGACGAAGATCGCATGGGCGTATCGCATGAGGACGGAGGAACTCCTCGCGGCGAACGGCCTCAAGGAAGGCGACATTCTCAAGATCGGACAGGTGCTCACCATTCCCGCCCCGAAGGCTGCGGCCAAAACCGCGACCGCCGAGCCAGCAAAGCCGGCGACGCCAGCCCGGGACTCGGACGTGTTGCCGACTCGGACAACGCCCGGAAAGCACATCGTCAAAAAGGGCGACACAGCGTTTTCCATCGCGAAAACCTACGGGCTCAGCGCGGACGAACTGCTCAGGCTCAACAAGATCACCGACGCCAAAAAGCTCCAGCCTGGCCAGGCGCTGACGATTCCGAAAAAGAAAGGGTGACCGCCCGTCATTGAACACCCATCGCACCAGCGTCTATCTCCTAGTCGCCTCCGTCATCGGGCTGATCGCTCTGGGGCTCGTCATGATGTCGAGCACTTCGGCGTATGCGCCGGAGAGCGGTGGCGATCCGATGTTCCTGCTCCGGCGGCAGGTCGGCTGGTTGGGGATCGGCGTCGTGCTGTGTGCGGTGGCGGCCTTTTTCGACCATCACTTTCTGAGGAAAACGTGGTGGCTTTGGTTTGGCATCGCGGTCGTCCTGCTGGCGCTCTGCTTTGTGCCGCACATCGGGCACCGCATCAATGGCTCCAGGCGCTGGATCTCGCTCGGGGTGACATTCCAGCCGTCGGAGTTTGCCAAGCTTGCGGCCATCGTGACGATCGCATGGTGGTTTTCGCGGGAGGAAAGCTACGAGCGGGAGTTTGTGCGCGGCTATCTCGCCCCGTTGGGGCTCGCTGGCGCGCTGATGGCGCTGATCGCGCCCGAGGTGGATGTGGGCACCACGGCGCTGATCGGAGGCACCACGTTTCTGCTCATGTTCATCGCCGGCACCCGGCTCCGGTATCTCGCGCCGACGGTGCTCCTCGGTGCCGGCGCGCTGGGGCTAGTCATTTACAAAATGCCCGAGCGGACCGGGCGCTTCTTTGCATTTCTGTATCCGGAAAAATACCCCGCCGATGCGTATCAGACCGTGCAGGGCCTGATCGCCCTGGGCTCGGGCGGCGTGGATGGGCTGGGGCTGGGAAACGGGGTGCAGAAGATGATGTATCTGCCGTTCGCACACACCGACTTCATCTTCCCCGTCATCGGCGAGGAACTCGGCGTTCGGTGGACGCTGGCCGTCGTCGCCACTTACCTCATCCTCATCCTCTGCGGCGCGGCGATCGCCATGCGGGCGCGCGACCGCTTCGGCCTGCTGCTCGGCTTTGGAGTGACGGTCATGATCGCGCTCCAGGCGGCGGTGAATATCGGCGTGACCACCGCTCTGCTGCCGAACAAGGGACTGCCGCTGCCCTTTATCAGCTACGGCGGCACGAACCTCGTCTTCTGCCTTATCGGCATCGGCATCCTCATCAATATCTACCGGCAGGGCGCGAACGAGAAAGATGGGAAGCGCACGGGCGTGGTGCTCGCGGCCCGGACGCGGAATGCGAGACGGGTGGTGCGTCTGTAGCGTATGAATTTCGTCATCGCGGCCGGCGGCACCGGCGGGCACTTGTTTCCGGGACTGGCAGTGGGCGAGGTGCTCCTCGCGCGCGGCCACAGCGTCATGCTCATCATCTCGGAAAAGGAGATCGACTCGCTGGCCACGCAGGGGCGCGGCGAGTTCCGCATCGAGCGCGTGCCGGGCGTGGGCGTGCAAAGCAGGTCGCCGCTCGCGCTGGTGAAGTTTGCCATGAAATTCCGCGCCGGGCTGAACCAGGTGAAGGCGCTGTATCGCGACTTCGCGCCGAGCGCGGTGCTCGGGATGGGCGGCTTCACCTCGACCGCGCCGATCCTCGCCGGGCGCTCCCGGAGAATCCCGACATTCGTCCACGAGTCGAATGCGATTCCAGGCAAGGCGAACCGGCTCAATGCCCGGCTCGTCACCCGGGTGCTGGTCGGCTTCGAGGAGTGCGCGCGCCATTTTCCCGCGGGGAAATCCGATGTCACCGGCACGCCGATCCGCACTTCGCTCGCCGAGCGGATGGACAAGGCGGAGGCGCTCGCCGCTTTCAACCTCACGCCGGGCCGGCCGACGCTGCTGGTGATGGGCGGCAGCCAGGGCGCGCACGGCATCAATCAGGCGCTGGTCAGCGCGCTCCCGCAGCTCGCCGGGAAGCCGCTGCAGATCATTCATCTTGCCGGCAGGCAGGACGAGCAGCTCATGCATGAAAGCTACGCGAAGGCGGGGATTCCCGCGTATGTCGCGGCGTTCTGCCACCAGATGCGGGAGGCGTACAGCGCCGCGGATTTCACCATCGCGCGCAGTGGCGCGGCGAGCCTCACGGAGCTTTCGCACTTCGCGCTGCCCGGCATCCTCATTCCGTATCCGTTCGCCGCGGACGACCATCAAACTTTCAATGCGAAAATCTTTGAACGCGCGGGTGCGGCGGCGCTATTGAATGAGCGCGAAACCACCGGCGAAAATCTCGCGAAAAAGCTGCTCTGGTTTCTCGACGATCCCGCCCGGCTTTCCGAAGCCTCCGCCCGCAGTGCGAGTCTCGCGCCGCATGCAGCCGCCGGGCGTGTCGCCGACACGATACTCAAATTTTGCGCATAATGGACACAGGCCAGATCCTTGCAGACATCCTCGTTGGCGGTGAATTGAAGATTCACCTGATCGGCGTCGCCGGCTCCGGAATGAGCGGCATCGCCGGCCTGCTCATTTCGCTCGGGCACACCGTCAGCGGTTCGGACAGGGCGCGCACCGTCGAGATCGACCGGCTGGAAAAGCTCGGACTGCGGTTTCACATCGGACAGGCGGCGGCGAACGTCGCGGATGCCGACCTGATCATTTTCTCCTCCGCCATCCGTCCGGGAAACGCGGAGTACGACGAGGCGATCGCCACGAGGCGCAACCTGGTGCGCCGCGCGGACGCGCTGGCGGCGATCCTGAATTGCAAGAAGGGCATCGTCGTCTGCGGCATGCACGGGAAGACCACGACCTCCTCGATGGCCGCGCATGTGCTGAAGGTCGGCGGGCTCCATCCGTCGCATTACGTCGGCGCGGAGATCCCGATCCTCGGGACAAACGCGAACTGGGATGCGGAGGGCGAATTCTTTGTGGCGGAGGGCGACGAGAGCGACGGGACGCTCGCCTTTTACCACCCCGAGCACGCCATCGTGCTGAACATCGAGGAGGAGCATCTCGACTACTACGCGGACCTCGCGGCGATCGAAGTCGTCTTTAACCAACTGCTCAGCCAGACGCGTGGAAAGGTCATCTACTCCGCGGACGACGCGCACGCGCCGAGGGTTTGCGGCGGGCATCCCGGCGCGATTTCCTACGGCGAAGCGCGCACCGCGTTCTACCGGTTTGACGACGTGCACGCGAAGGACTTCCAGTCGCATTTCCGCGTCCTGCGCGGCGGCGAACCGCTCGGCGCGGTCACGCTGAATGTGCCGGGCCGGCACAATGTGAGCAACGCCGTCGGCGTCATCGCGCTGGCGACGGAACTCGGCGTGCCGTTTGCGAAAATCGCGGAGGCGCTGGAGTCCTTTCGCGGTGCGCGGCGGCGTTTTGAAATCAAGTACCGCAGCGACCGCTACATGATCGTGGATGACTACGGGCACCACCCGAGCGAGGTGAAGGCGACGCTCGCCACGGCGAAGAACACGGGCCGCAAACGCGTGCTCTGCATGTTTCAGCCGCACCGCTATTCGCGGACGCAGAAGCTGAAGGCGGAGTTTGGGCGCGCGTTTCATCACGCGGATATCGCGGTGATCGCCGACGTGTATCCCGCGAGCGAAGAGCCGATCCCCGGCGTGAGCGGGCAGACCATCGTGGATGAAATGGTGCGCGAAGGGCACGACGGCGCGACGTTTCAACCCGACCGGAAAAAGATCGCGATGGAGATCGGGCGGCAGCTTGAGCCGGGCGACTGCGTGATCAGCCTGGGGGCGGGAAACATCCACGAAGCCGCCTCCATCCTAGCCGCCGACGTGCGGCAGCTCGACGAGCTCCAGACCGTGATGGGCGCTGGGCCGATCAAGCTCTACGAGCCGCTCTCGAAGCACACGACCATCCGCGTGGGCGGGCCCGCGCAGTTTTGGGCGGAGCCCGAGACGGAGGAGGGCTTCGCGCGGCTGGTGCGCTTCTGCACGCTGAATGAGATCCCGCTTTTCGTCATGGGCCGCGGCTCGAATCTCCTCGTGCGCGACGGCGGCATCCGGGGCGTGGTCGTGCATCTCTCACGCGGCGAGTTCAAGAAGATCGAAGTCCGCGAGGGCCAGATCCACGCGGGCGCCGGGGTGAAGCAGAAGGAGCTCGCCTATGCCGCGCGCGACGCTGAAATCGCCGGATTCGAGTGGTTCGAGGGCATCCCCGGCGATGTCGGCGGAGCGCTGCGGATGAACGCCGGGGCGATGGGCGGCGAGACTTTCCGGCAGGTCGTCAGCGTCCGCTTTGTCGATCCGCACGGCAATTTCCACATGAAGACGCCGCCTGAGATGGACGTGCACTACCGGCACTGCGGGACGCTGGTGAAAAATTACGCGGTCTCCGCGACGTTCTTCGGCCAGCCGGGCACGCCGGAGGAGATCGAGAGACTGCTGGAAGCCTCAACGCAGAAGCGCCGCACCACGCAGCCGCGCGAATCGAGCGCGGGCTGCTTTTTCAAGAATCCCGAGCAGTGCCCGGCCGGCAAACTGGTGGACGAACTCGGACTGAAAGGCACGAGCATCGGCGGGGCGATGGTCTCGGAGGTGCATGGGAATTTCATCGTGAATGCCGGCGGCGCGACGGCGGCGGACATGCTGGCGCTCATCGACAAGGTGAAGGAGACGGCGCTGCGCGAACGCGGCATCACGCTCGAAACCGAGGTGCAGATCGTCGGCGAGGAGAAAGGCATCCATGACTGAAATTCGGATTTCGGAACTTGGAGTTCGGAATTCGGACTTCGCTGCAAGCGGTGGCTTTCCTGAAAGAATTCCAGCCGCCGGCGCGTATGCGGACGGATGCACACTAGCTTTGGCCAGATGATCGACCTGACTCGCAAAAAAATCGCGGTCCTGATGGGCGGGCCGGGCAATGAGCGGAAGGTCTCGCTCGCCTCCGGCGCGGGCGTGGCGCAGGCGCTGCGCGGGCTCGGGGCGGATGTCACCGAGGTCGATGTCGCGGGGCCGGATTTCACGCTGCCCGCCGGCACCGAAATGGCGTTCAATGTCATTCACGGAACCTTCGGCGAGGACGGGCAGGTGCAGCGCATCCTTGAGGAGCGCGGCGTGCCGTACACCGGCGAAGGCGTGGCGGGGAGCGAGCTGGCGATCGACAAGATCGCGACCAAGCGGCGCTTTCTCGAACGCGGGGTGCCGACGGCGGCCTTCGAGATTCTGCGCGACGGCGCGCTGCCGACGCTCGCGCTGCCGTATGTGGTGAAAGCGCCGCGCGAGGGCTCGAGCGTGGGCGTGTTCATCGTGCGCGACGCGGCGAAGGTGGCGGAGACGATGCGCGAGGCTTGGAAATTTGGAAGCGAGCTGCTCGTCGAGGAATTCATCCGCGGGCGGGAGCTGACCGTCGGCATCGTGGGCCACCAGGCGCTGCCGGTGATCGAGATCCGCCCGAAGAAAGACGGCGAGTTTTACGACTTTGCGAACAAGTACAACTTCCTCAATCCGCAGGCGGCCGGGGCGGACCACTTCTGCCCTGCGCCCCTCAGCGAAGAAGTCACGCGCCGCGTGCAGGAGACCGCTCTCGCGGCCAAGGACGCGCTCGACTTGGAGGTCTATTCGCGCGTGGATGTGCTCCTCACCGCGGACGACGAGCCGTCTGTGCTGGAGATCAATACGATCCCCGGCATGACGCAGGTCAGCCTCCTCCCCGAAGCCGCCGCCGCGGCCGGAATCAGCTATGCGGAGCTTTGCGCCCGCGTGATCGGACTTTCCCTCGCCCGCCGGACATGAAACCGCCCAGGAACCAGCGCATCTCCAGCTCGAAGCAGCGCCAGCAGCAGCATGTGCTCGACGTGAAAGTCCGCGTCGGCATGGTGCGCGAGCGCCGCTTTCGCGCGGTCGCCGGGTTCATCTGCAAGGCGGTCCTGTACGTCTCGCTCGCCGGCGGCGCGTGGCTCGGCGGCAAGGAGGCCCTGCGCGTCTGGGTCTGGGAGAATCCGGATTACTTTGTCCGCGAGCCGCGCGTGACGACCGATGGCACGCTGACGCGCGAGCAGGTGCTGACGGCGGCGGATCTTTTGCAGGAGCGAAACATTTTCACCATCGATCTCGGCAAGGTGCGGGCGGCGGTAGGGAAACTGCCGCAGGTCGAAAGCGCGGAGGTTCAGCGGACGCTGCCGAACCGAATCGCGATCAATATCACCGAGCGGCGCCCCATCGCCTGGGTGATCCTGAGAAAGGAGGAAGATCCCACGACTTCCGAGCGCTCGTTCCTCATCGACGCGCGCAGCATCGTAATGCGCAGCCGCGTCCTGCTGCCGCATTACTATCACCTGCCGATCATCTCCGGCGTGGAGACGGAGAACCTCGTGGCGGGCGAGCGCGTCAGCAATTTCGGCGTCCGGGCCGCGCTCGAACTTGTGCGGCTCAATGCCGACAGCACCCGCTTTCAGGTCCGCAATATCGACATCTCGAAAGGCTACTGCCTCGTCGTCACGGATCAGCGGCGCGCGAGGATCACATTCGGATTCAGCGACCTCGCCGGGCAGCTCTCCCGCTTGAACCAGTTGCTCGACGCGATCGAGCCGACGCGCCGGGAAATCCGCACCATCATTCTCATCCCGGTGCGCAATGTGCCCGTGACTTTTTACGATCCTGCGACCGACCCGCCGGTGGAAGAGCCGCCAGCGCCCATGCCAGCGGCCCCAAGGCCGGCACCGGCGGTTTCCAAGCCCAGGGTCGCTCCGCCTGCCGGCGGCAGGACTCCCGCGAGGAATGGCGTATCGACGGCGGCGAAGGCGCGTCCTAAGGCACCTGCGAAGAAACCTGCCCCGCCGCTCGTGAAGGCCAGAAAGGCAGCGCCTGCTCCGGTCCAAACGCCGCCGCCAGTCAAAGCGCCGTCGCCGGTGGATCACCTGAAAAGGCCGTTCAATCTCAATGGGTAAAGATCACATCGTCGTCGGACTGGAAATCGGCACGTCGAAAATCTGCGTCGTCGTGGGGGAGACGCGCGGCGACGGCACGATCCGTATTCTCGGCGTCGGCCACGCGCCGTCGCGCGGCGTCCGCAAGGGCGAGATCGTGGATTTCGAGACGGCGGGAAAGTGCATCCGCGAGGCGCTCGTGGATGCCGAGGAAAAGAGCGACGTGATGATCGGCAGCGTCTATCTCGGCGTCACCGGCGCGCACATCGAAAGCTTCAACAACCGCGGGGCGATCAATATTCCCGAGGAGCGGGACGAGATCTGCGATGAGGATTTCGAGGAGGTGCAGGCGAGCGCGCGCGAGGTCAGCATCCCTTCGCAAAACATGTTCGTGCACTCGATTTTGCAGCACTACTACGTGGACGGACAGGACGGCGTGCTCAATCCGATCGGGATGCTCGGGCGGAAGCTGGAGGCGGATTTTCACATCATCCATGGCGTCGCGAACCGGATCAAAAACAGCGTGCGCTGCGTGAAGGAAGTCGGCCCCGAGGTGCTCGACGTGGTTTACAATCCGCTCGCCGCCGCGCAGGTGGTGCTCGATCAGAATCAAAAGGCGCTGGGTGCGCTGGTCGTCGATATGGGCGGCGGGACGACCGACTACATCGTGTATGTGGATGGCGGTGTGAAGCAGAGCGGCTCGCTGCCGATCGGCGGCGACCACATGACGAATGACATCTCGCTCGGGCTGCGCATCCCGATGGCAAAGGCCGAGAAGCTGAAGATCGAGGAGGGCAGCGTGGTCCTCGGAGCATCCGTGCCGGGGGAGATGATCGTGCTCAAGGACGAGACGGGTTTTGCGGGCAAGGAGGTCGAGCGCGAGATGCTGAATACGATCATCCACTGCCGGGCGCGCGAGACCCTGGAGCTGCTCAAGCGCCGGCTCGACGAGGAGGACACCCTGCCTTACCTCGGCGCGGGGATCATGCTCACGGGCGGCTGCAGCCTGCTCAAAGGCATCGACCAGCTCGCCGAGGAAATTTTCGGCACGCCGGCGCACCTCACGCATGCCCACGCAGTGGCGGGGCTCACATCCGCCTTTGAAAACCCGCAGTTTTCCACCGCCATCGGGCTGATCAAATATGCGGAGGCGATGCAGCCGGAGCGACCGAAGGGCTGGATCAAAAACATGCTCAAGAAGCTTTCATTTTTGTGGATGTGGTTCTGAAAACCGAATGCGCCGACCGACCGAAACCATGATGCCAATCAACCGAAACCAATCGTCCGCCGCACAGCCCGATGTGCGCATGAAGATCATCGGGCTCGGCGGCGCCGGGTCGAATGCGCTCGACCGCATCACGCTCGACGGCCTGCCGGGTGCGGAACTCGTGGCGATCAATACGGACATCCAGGCGCTTACCGGCTCCGTCGTGGCGGATAAGGTGCAGATCGGTCGCGCGACCACGCACGGTCTGGGTGCCGGCGGCGATCCCGAGGTCGGCTACGCGGCAGCGGAGGAGTCGGGCGAGGAAATCCGCGCAGCGGTGGAGGGGGCGCAGATGGTCTTTCTGTGCGTGGGGCTAGGTGGCGGCACCGGCTCGGGCGCGGCACGGAGCGTGGCGGCGATGGCGCGCGAGCAGGGTGCGCTGGTCATCGTGTTTGCGACGCTGCCGTTCGCCTTTGAGGGGCGGCGGCGCATGATCCAGGCGGAGGAGGCGCTGGCGGCACTGCGGCGCGAGGCGGACGTGCTCATCTGTTTTGAGAATGACCGGATGGCTGACGCGGTTTCGCCGCTCGCGGGCATTCAGGAGGCATTCACGGCGGCGGACCAGACGATCAGCCAGAGCGTCCGCGCCATCGCCGCGCTGGTGCAGCGGCGCGGGCTGATGCACCTCGGTTTCGACGAACTCGCGACCGCGCTGCGCTGCACGGGCGAGACGGCTCCTCGCAGCCTTTTCGGCTACGGCGAGGCCGACGGAGACAACCGGGCGAACGAAGCACTCGCGCGCGCCTTGAAGAATCCGCTGATGGACAAAGGCCGCATGCTCGACGGCGCGCACAACGTGCTGGTCAACGTCGCCGGCGGTCCGGGAATGACTCTGAACGAGGTCCAAATCCTGATGGAGGGGCTGAACCGCCACATCGGAGACGAGACCCACATCCTGTTTGGCACGGCGGTCGATCCGCGGCTGGGACAGAAAATGTGCGTGACGATCCTGAGCGCGCTCGAGGCGGCTCCTGCGGCGGCTGTCGCTCCGCGGCGGCCTGCGCCGCGGGCCGTGGAGGCGCAGCCGGATTACGTTCAGCCCGCGCCGCGGGTGCCGGAGCGGGCACCGGCGGAGCCGGATGTGGAAGACGAGCCCGCCTTCGATGAGCCGGCGGCGCCGCGGATCGCGTATGTGGATTCCGACGAGGCGGTGTCCATGGAGCCGGAGCCCGCGCGGGTCGCCGCTTCCGCCGTGAAAGCCACGCCGCTTCAGAAGAAGGCCGAGGTGAAGCAGGAGCAGATGCTGTTCGAGCCCGTCGCCCGGGGACGCTTTGAGCGCAGCGAGCCGACGATCGTGGACGGCCAGGATCTCGACGTGCCGACCTTCCTGCGGCGGAACGTGAAGGTGAAGTAGCGCGCTGGCCGGAAGAAAAATTAGCGACTCCGTGCGGTTCGCCCGGGGCGACCGCTTACGGAAGCCTGCCACCGCAAAGCGATGAAACATCAAATGAGTATCCATCCCGCGCTCCTGTTCATTCTGGCAAGCTATCCCATCGGGGCCATCTCGGCGGAGAAAGCCGACGCTTCACCACGACCGCTCGTCTATCAGACACATGACGGTTACTTCGTTTCAAATCAGTTTGAGACGGATGCCCCAGTCTCGTTTGTCGTCCTAAAGGATCAGGCTGCGTTCGATAAGGTATTCGGTGTTGCGATGGTGATGCGCGATAAGTCTCATCGCCTCCCGCCCGATGCATTTGCCGGACAGTGGGTCGTGGCGGCGATACACCGGGGTAAGTCTTTGGTGCGCTATCAGGTCGAGCGCGTGGCGGCGGAGGGAAAGACGCTGACCGTACGATACACGACGAAATCGGAACCAAGCATTGCCGCCGAGCTTGCCTGTCCGCTCATCGTCTCCGTGCCCAAAGGCAAATACGATGCGATCCGGTTTTTCGAGGACGGGAATGAGATCAAAAGACTGGCGCTTCCGCTTGAACCGGATTTCACGGTGACTGCCCGGGAGGCTGGCACGCTCACGACGGATGTGGAGGGAGGAAAGTCCATTCTCTCGATCAAGGGTGGGAGTGGCATTGGCAAGGCATTGGTCCGTCGTGTGGGCGACGCATGGCCGCGGGAGATTGTCGTGCGTGCGTACCTTGGCGGGTTGGAACAGTTCGCGGTCTCGGATGGTCGCGTGAAATTGTCGGCGTCGGTTTTAAGCCACAGCGGGAACCGGCAACTGCTGCATCTCTGGCGGGGCGAAAAGGAAAGTCCGCCGCTGGATGGGAAGAGTCCGTATTGGATGGAAGTCCAAATGCGCGATGTGACGGGCCGGCCAATCGATAACCTGCCGCCGAAAGGTGGCTGGTTCGAGATGACCATTCCCCAGGCATTGCTCAATGAAGGCAATAGTCTTGAGATCGAGTGGATTGATTTCTATAGGTGATGCCATGAAACCAATTCTGTTCAGCCTGTGTTGGCTCAGCTTGGCGATGTGCGCGCTCGGAGTGGACGCCGAGAGACGCGAATTGTTGGCCGAGCAGGAGACGGTCGCGGAGTTTCTCGGGGTGCAGTATCAGGAGTGTCGAGGTTTGACGGCGCTGTGTCCGGACAAGTGTGGCGGATCGGGTAACTTTGCGCGGTTCAGGATCATCAAGTATCTGATTTACAAGAAACCTGGAGAGTACGGCGACCCGCAGGTGCCTGAGTTTGTCACTCAGGTGGATGACAATCTCGGCAAGCTCAAGCTGCCGGTCGATCAGGTGAAACTCATCCGCGTCCTCCAGAAGGGTGATTACGTCAGGCTGAGTTGGAGGCATGATTACGTGACGAAGGACG
>JAYTML010000197.1:0-1850 GCA_043728655.1 Chthoniobacter sp.
GCGGACTACATCGGCAGGGTCTTCGGCTGGCGCGTGGCGCAGGCCTTTCCGGCGGAGATCGATCACCCGAGCGGAAACGCGGACGCGCTGTCCGCGCTCGCCGGCGGCGGCGCGGCGCGTGCGAGCGTCATCGTAGCCGTGCGCGCGCGGCGTGCGCCGATCCGGGCGATCGCGCTCTTTTTGCAAAAGCTCGCAGCGGCGGCGGGGCCGAAGACGGAGGTCATCGTGCTGCTGGTGGGGCGAAAGGAGGGCGCGGCTTTCGCGGCGGTGCCCGACGAGGAATTCACGCACTGGCGGAACTTCCAGGCCATCCACCGGCTGCCGCTGAGCCTGGAGAAATGGAGCCCGGCATGAGCGAGCCGACGCCGACATTCGCGATCGTGGGCGCGGTCAATCACGGCAAGTCGTCCGTCGTCTCCACGCTCTCGGAGAATGACCAGGTGCGCATCAGCGCGATGCCCGGCGAGACGGTGCAGTGCCAGCGTTTCGAGCTGCGTGATCTTTTCGTTTTCTACGACACGCCGGGATTTCAAAACGCAATCGAGGCGCTGGCCGAGCTGGCACCCGCGGCGCAGGCGAACGATCCGCTGGCGCTGTTCCGCGAGTTCATCGCGCGGCATCGCGGGGACGCGGACTTCGAGGCGGAGTGCGTGCTATTCCAGCCCGTCGTCGATGGCGCGGGCATCCTCTACGTGGTGGATGGCTCGGAGCCGGTGCTGGAGATTCACGCGGCGGAGATGGAAATCCTGCGCCTCACCGGCCGGCCGCGGCTCGCGATCATCAACCGCACGGGCAGCGACGATCATGTGCAGGACTGGAAACGGCGGCTCGGCCTGCACTTCAATGCGGTGCGCGAGTTCAATGCGCACCACGCCACTTTCGCCGACCGGCTGGAGCTGCTGGAGACGCTCGCGGGCATCGAGCAAAGCTGGAAGCCGAAGCTCGCGCGCGCCGTGGCCATCTTCCGCGAGGAGTGGGAGACACGGCTGGGCGAGTGCGCGGAGATCATCGTGGAACTGCTGGCGGACGCGCTCACGCACCGCGAGGTGGCAGGCGTGGACGCGGAGTCGCCGGCGCGGCGCGCCGCGGCGGGCGAGGCGCTGAAGGCGCGGTTCATCAAGGCCGTGAGCGCGCGCGAGGCGCGTGCGCAGCGGGCGATCATCGAGCTTTTCGGCCACAGCCGCGTGCGCGCGGAGGAGGCCGAGGCGCGGCTTTTCGACACGGACCTTTTCAGCGACGACACATGGCGCGCGTTCGGGCTCGACGAGCGGCAGCTCATCGCCGCCGGCGCGATCAGCGGCGCGGCGGCGGGCGTGCTTTACGATCTGGCGACGTTCGGGCACTCGATCGGCATCCCGACAGTCGTCGGCGCGGGCGCGGGCGCGATCACGGGATTCGTGGTCGGGAAAAAGCGGCCCGAGCTGAAGCTCAAGACGCCGTGGCTGCCGGGCGGCGTGCGGCTCGGCGGGAGCGCGATGTCGGTCGGCCCGTATGCGGCGCTGAATTTCCCCTGGATCCTGCTGGACCGCGCGCTCGGCACCTTCTGCTACGTCATCAACCGCGCCCACGCGCGCCGCGACGACGCCACGATCCAAAGCGCGCGGATGCAGGCGGCGCTCGAAGGCGCCGGCCTCTCCAGCTCCCGCTGGGACGACGCGCACCGCCGGCAGTGCGAGCGGTTTTTCGCCCTCATCCGCCGCGGAAAAATGGGACGCGAGGAGCGCGAAAAGCTGCGCGCCCTGATCCGCGGGCGGCTGGCTGACGTGAGCGCCCGCCCGCTGGCGGTGGCGTTCTGAGGCGGGCATGCGGGCGTTGCGGGCGCGGAGCGATTGTGGAAACCTGCCCGCCGC
>JAYTML010000198.1:0-3115 GCA_043728655.1 Chthoniobacter sp.
AGCGCCACGTCATCGCAGCGCGGCGCATCGTTGCCGCCGTTCCACCAGATCTGCCCCTCGATCTCGCTGTCCTTCGGCATCGACGCCGAGAGGTAGTGGCTGATGACTTCGCCGGGATGGCCCGTTTTCACGAGGCGACCGCCGTCGATGAGGAGCGCGTGTTCGCAGAGCGAGCGCACGGCACCCATGTTGTGGCTCACGAAAAAGACCGTCCGTCCCTGCTGCGAAGCCACCTCGCCCATCTTGCCGAGGCACTTCTTCTGAAAGCCGGCGTCGCCCACGGCGAGCACCTCGTCGATGAGGAGGATCTCGGGCTCGAGATGCGCCGCGACGGCAAATGCGAGGCGCACAAACATGCCGCTCGAATAGCGCTTTACCGGCGTGTCGATGAACTTTCCGACCTCCGCGAACTCGACGATCTCGTCGAATTTCGCGGCGATCTCCGCGCGCCTCATGCCGAGGATCGCGCCGTTAAGGAAAATGTTTTCGCGCCCTGTCAGCTCCGGGTGAAAGCCCGTGCCGACCTCGAGCAGCGACACTACGCGCCCGCGCAGGATCGCCCGTCCGCTGGTCGGCTCCGTGATCCGGGAAAGGATTTTCAGCAGCGTCGATTTGCCCGCGCCGTTGCGCCCGACCACGCCAATGATCTCGCCGGGATTCACCGAGAAAGAGATGTCCTTCAGCCCCCAGAAGGTATTCGGCTCGGGCCCCACCCGGTCATCGGCGATTGGATTCGCCTTGGTCTGCGTCTTAGGCGCGGCGCCATTGCGGCGGCGGGGAAAAAGCTTTTCCAGCGACTCGCGGATGCTGGACGCGCCGATCGAGCCGAGCCGGTAGAGCTTCGAGAGGTTTTCGACTTCGACGACGGGCTTCATACGGAATCAATGACCGTGCGCTCGACCTTTTGAAACGCAGCGATGCCGGACACGAGCACCGCGAACGTCACCACGATGGAAACGGCAATTTCCGTCGCGCCCAGTGTGCCCCGGCCGAGCAGGCAGATGCGGAGTCCCTCGACGGGAACGGCCATCGGGTTTGCCAGTGCGATCCATTTCCAATGCGGCGGAATCTTTGACAGCGGCCAGACGACCGGCGTGGCGAACATCCAAATCTGGATGAGGTACTGATTGAGATGCACGAGGTCGCGGTACTTGGCCGTCGAGGCGCTCATCCACAGGCTGACACCGAGGCTGAAAAGCGCGGTCTGGATCAGCGGCAGCGGCGCGAGCAGCAGCAGCCAGGTGACCGGGATGCTCGCCGCATCCGCCGTGAAAAACTTGTAGTAGGCGAAGCAGATGATGAACGGGACCAACTGCAGCGCGACCGCGATGAGATTCGCCACGACAACGGACACCGGAACGATGAGGCGCGGGAAATACACCTTCCCAAACAGGTGCGCGTTATTGATGAAGGTCGCGCCGCCAAGCGTGACGTTCTGGGCGAAGTAATTCCATGCGAGCTGGCTGCAGAGATAGAAGAGCGGCTGCGGAAAGCCGTCCGTGGGAATGCCGGCGATCAGCCCGAAGATGACGAAATAGACGGCGGTATTCATCACCGGCTGGAGGAGGTGCCAGAGCGGCCCGAGCAGCGTCTGCTTGTAGCGCGAGATGAAGTCCCGCTGCACAAGCAGGACGAGCAGATCACGGTAATCCCAGAGCTCGCGCCAGTTGATCCGCAGCCAGCCGCGGGTGGGCTGGATGACGATCTCGTAGTTTTGCCCGGTGGTTACTTCTGCCATGACCAGCAATCCAGTTGAAACTCGCCGCCTTCCACTGCGAGCGCGGCGGCGTAGCCGGCGGTGGGTGTGAGCTTGAGCAGCGACCAGCGGTCGGGCTCCACGATTTGGAAACCGTTCGCCAGCCCGACGCCGTGCGCTTTCAGCCGGGCCTCGGTGCACGTCCAGACATCGTAGAATTTCCACGCCCGCTGCGCGGCGGGGAGCAGCCGCAGGTCCCACGCGTCCGCCGGGTCGAAGTAATGGTCGGCAAGCGACTCGAACGGCACGTCGTGCCGCATGAACTCCAGATCGACGCCGATCTCCCGCGCATGCGTCACGGCGAGCAGCATGAGGTCGTCCGAGTGGCTGAGATTGAAACGCAGCGAGCTGGCGGAGTCCGCCAGCTCCGGCTTGCCGTGCGCGCCGGTCTGGAAGCGCAGCGCGCCGGGATCCGTGTCGAGGTACTCCGCGAGGATCGTGCGGAGCAGTCCGCGCGCGGCGATGAAGCGTTCGCGGTCCTTCGCAAAATGAAATCGCTCCGCGCGAATCCATTCGGCGGAGGAGAGGGTGGCGCTCAGAGCGGGAGTCGGCGTGAGCGGAGCGCGCCAGAGATGCACGCCGCCGGCACGCAGGGGAGCGGGCGTGAATGCTGGCTGCCAGTTTTCGAGGGCGATAATCATGCGGGGATGGAGCGGCTGGCGGTGAGGATGAGTTCGCGCAATTTGGCAGCGGCGGATGCGGCATGCTCGCGAATATAGGAAAGATGGTCGCCGGGCAGGACGTGCATCTCGATGCCGCCGGTCTGTACCGCGCTCCACCCGAGATCGCCGTACGCACGGTGCGAAGTCTCGTCGATCAGCAGCGTCACCTTTCCTCCGTAGGAGCCGACGGGATGCGCCATGAGCAGCCGCGGGTAGTGGCCGAGCACCTTGCGCGTGTCCATCATCGTGGGATCCGCATTCTGGCGGGCGGCGCGACCGCGTTTGCGCGCGGCCCGCTGCCAGATGTAGCGGACCTTTTCGCCGAACGGGAGCCGCGAGAGTTTCGTCACGTGGTCCCTGAATGGCTGGAATACGCGCACCTGCCAGAACCCGTTCCACCGCTCGATCCGCTCCTCCGCGCAGAACTGCCGGAGGGCCGCCCGGCTGGGACGCTCCGTGTCCAGCAGCACGAGGAGGTCGGTTTTCTCGCCCAGCTCCTCCAGCCGCCGCGCCATCTCGTAGGCGAGCACGCCGCCGATGCACTCGCCGCCGAGCAGATACGGTCCGTGCGGCTGCACCGTGCGGATTTCATCGACGTAATCGGCAGCCATCTCCCGGACGCTGCGGTGGGGCCTCTCAAGACCATCGAAACCTCGCGCCTTCAGGCCGTAGATCGCCAAATCCGGGCCGAGATGCA
>JAYTML010000199.1:0-6917 GCA_043728655.1 Chthoniobacter sp.
CTGCACCGCATCGCCGAAACCGAAGGCGGAAAAACGCCCGAGGAAGCGGCGGCTTACGTCGAGGCGATGAAGAAGGAGAAGCGCTACAAGAAGGACGTGTACTGAGCGGCGGCGCTTAGTATTCGTCCGGCGGCGGGCCTTCGGCTTCCTCGGTCAGCGCCTGGGTCAGGGATTCCTGGTACATCATGAAGCGCTTCGTGACGAAGAGCGGGTCGCGCTGCTCGCCTCCCTCCACGTAGGCCTCGATGAATTCCTCGATCGACAACTCCTCGTATTCGTCGCCCTCGGCATCCCAGAGTTTGCTGGCAAAGGCGACCTTGTGCGTGGCCTCGAAGCAGCAGAGCGCCAGCTCGAAATCCAGATCGTCGAACTCGTCGCCGAAGATCTCGGCGATGCGCGTGGTCGAGTCCACCTGGATCAGGTCGTCGCTGACGAAGTGGAGGATATTGATGAACGAGGTGACGTAATAATTCATGGGATCGCGGCGCGACGGTCGGTAGGGCATGCGGCTGGGAGTGCTTGTGTAAAACCACTCCGCCGTCCGCGCAAGGGCAGACCGGCATTCACGCGCGGCGGAGCGGGTTTCTCCCCGCGCCGCGATCACGCGCGCCGCGCCCAGCGGAGCTTGGCGCTGGTGGAGCGGGGATTGGCGCGCAGCTCCTCCGCGCCCGGCCGCTGGATGTCGTGGGCGATTTCGGCGTAGTGGCCGTCGCGCGCGCCGGTTTTGAAGGCGTGTTTCACGCGCCGGTCTTCGCCGGAGTGAAAGGTGAGGACGGCCACGCGGCCACCGGGCTTCAGGCAGTGCGGGAGATTGCGGAGAAAGGTGTCGAGCGCGCCAAATTCGTCATTCACCGCGATGCGCAGCGCCTGGAAAACGCGGCGCACGGACAGCTCGGGGTCTTCGCTGCGCGGCTGTGCGGCGAGGGTCGCGCGGATGAGCGCGGCGAGTGCGGTCGTCGTCGCGAGCGGCGCGGGCGGCTGCGTGAGCGCGCGGGCGAGCGGAGCGGCGTGCGGTTCGTCGGCGTTTTCGGCGAGGAGTGTTTCGAGCTTCGCGGCGGAGATGCCGGCGAGGAGCGCGGCGGCGGACTGTCCGCGCGCGGGATTCATGCGGAGGTCGAGCGGGCCGTCGCTTTTGAAGGTGAAACCGCGCTCCGGGTTGTCGATCTGCATGGAGGACACGCCGAGGTCGGCGAGGATCACGTCCGCGCCGCCGGGAGCCTCGGTGGCGAGCAGGCCCGCGAGGCCGGCGAAGTTCATCCGCCGCACGAGCAGCGCCGCATCGGGGAGGCCGGGCGCGCGCAGGCGGGCTTCGGCTTTCGGCAGTTCGATGGGATCGGCGTCCACTCCGATGAGCCGCCCGCCGGGCTGGATCGCGGCGAGGATTTCCCGCGCGTGCCCGCCGTAGCCGAGCGTGCAGTCCACGGCAGTCTCGCCGGGCTGCGGCGCGAGCACGGCCATGATCTCGCGCACCATGATCGGCCGGTGCGTGCCGGCGGGCGTCTTCCCGCTCGCGAGCACTTTCTCCACATCCTCCGCGTAGCGATCCGGCGCGTGCTCCTTGTATTTCTCGGCAAATTTCCGCGGGTTTTTTCCCGCGTAGCGGACGCGGCGCTTCGGCTTCTCCGGAGGCAGTTCGCTCACGGACGCGGAACGATATTCTTCGCCTCCCCGCGGATTTGCTTTTCCAATTCGCCAGCCTTCGCCTTCGCCTCGTCGAGCGGCAGCCCTTTCGCAACGCCCGGACGCGTGTGGCCGGTGTCAGTGAGCCACGCGTCTGCGAGGATGCGCCCGCGTTTGCGGATCGCCTGCGTGAAGCCTGTCACCTTCGTCGTCTGGAATGTTTCCGAGCCGAGAAGATTCCGCCACCAGCCGAGTTCCGAGGGCGCGAGCGCGGCGATGATCTGCTCCGCCATGAGCGCGTGCCCGGCGGCGTTCGGATGCACGCCGTCCTTGGCGAAGACGAAGTCCGGCTCCGTCTCCCGCTGCGCGTCGATGAAGGCATTCATCGGCCCATGGATGTCGATCACGCGCCAGCCCTGCGCGCGCTGCTCCAGCAGCCATGCGGCGTAGCGGTCGAGCACCTCATTGTAGCCGCCGAGCGTGGTCGCGGGCGGCTGGCCGTCCGAGCCGGGCTTGTTTCGCGCGGAGAGGGGATGAAAGGCAGGCGGCGTGAGGTGGATGACCTCCGCGCCCGCCGCCTTCGCCTTTGCGCGCAGGCGCACGATCCCGTCGCGGAATTTCGCAAAGCGCTGCTCGTCGAGCGGGAGGTAGATGCCGTCGTTCATCCCGTAGCAGGCGAGGATGAGATCGGGCTTCGCTTTCGCGAGCACGCGGTCGAGGCGCTCGTGCAGATCCGGGCGCGGGAACTTTCCGCCCGCGTGGCCGTCCTCGGACAGGCCGGAGACGGTCTCGCTCGAAAGTCCGACATTGATCACCTCGAAGCGCCGCTCCGGAAACCGCAGGAAGAGAAACATCTCGAAGTCATCCACGTACTGTCCCGAGTGCGTGATGCTGTCGCCGAGGAAAAGGATGCGCTTTACCCCCGGCAGAAAGTCCGCGTCCGCAGCGCGCAGAGGCGGGGACAGGCAGAAAGCGAGGGCGATGGCGAGGATCAGGGAGATACGCATGAGTGGAGATTAAAGCGGCGTGGGAGCTGAGAGCGCAAGGTGGCGTTGGAAATCGCGCGACCCACATTTTTTACAGGTTCTGAGAATCAGCACAGTCTGGACTGGAAGCTGCTAAAACCAATTTTTCAATTTTGTGGCGCATGTCTTCCCTCGATCGTTTCAACCGGCTGGCCAGGATGGCGGAACAACGCCCAAGGACGCCGCGCGCGTGGTGTCCGAGCCTTGGCCGTGGCCCGTTTCCGTTCCTGAGCAGCCCAAGCCGTAGATGAAGCACGAAATCCTGCTCGAAGTTGGCGACTTCCTTTCGCGGATCCCGAAGGAACTGCTCCACGATGGTCCCCACGACACGGAGTTAAAGCTGCGTTTTGACGTGGCGGAACTCGCCGATCGCATCGGCCGCGGTGAGACGACGATCCGGCTCACGGAAATCCAGCGTTACGCGCCGCAGATCTTCCGCGAGGAAATCCCCGCCTCCAATAAGACGGCAGTCCGCTTCCCGTGGCAGAAAGTGGCGCACCTGCTGGCCGCTGCCCGCACGATGCCCAGCCTCGGCTCCCGCGCCGAGGGCCTGACGCACGCCGGGGCGGAGTTTCTCGCCGAAAGGCTGCGCGCTTACCGGGCCGCCGGCAACACCGTCCCCAGCATGGCGGAAACCGGCGGCATCCTGCAGCCGGTCCCCGCACCCGCGCCCGAGCCGAAGGTGGACGGGAACAGATCGGGCGGATCGCTGACAGCAGAGACCCCTGCCTTTCTGCGGCGTCCGGCCCCGGCCGCTCCCGGCATGCGGAAGGTCCTCCCCGAGGGCGCGCTCACCATGTCGGCGGACACGACCGGCACTGCGCGCAAGCCGCCGCTTTACGACGGCGAAAAACTTTCCATCGAGGAACTCCTGCGCTCGCGCGAGGCGCTGCGCGCGCAGCTCGCGCGGACCAAAAGCGAATTCGCGCGGCAACTCGCCGTCGCTTGGGAGGAGCGGCAGAAAATCGGCGTGGAACGGGAGCGATTCATCGCCGAAATGATGCGCGCAAACACCGTGGCGGCCGAGAGGGGCGAGCAGATGGCGTTTGAAAAAAGCGTGGCGGCGAAGTGCGCCGAAAGCCTCGCCAAGTCGCAGGTGGACTCCCAGGTGCTCCAGCGTGAACTTTCCGCGCTCCAGGCGGAGATGCTGAAGGATAATGAGGAGACGGACGTTTTCATCGAAGAGCTGATCGCGGAGCGCAACGACCTCGCCCAAGGGAGGCCCCTGGCTGCCCGCCAGATCGCCAATTTGAAAAAGCGCCGTGAGCGCGCTCTGACGATGAGAGCCCAGGCGTCGCGGATGATTGAGGCGCTGCGTTCGGCCAGGGAAGCCCAGCGCCAGATCGACGCATCGAAGCCCCGAATCGCAACCCGCGAATCTCACGCGCCCGGAACCGCGCACGTCGAGGGCCCGCCCGTGGCGAAGCGCGGCAAGCTTGGACGCGCCTTGCGCGCGATTTTCGCAACGCTCATCTATTCGGGCATTCTGGCCGGGATCCTCGCGACCTGGTATCTCCAGATTTGGGATCACGACGGAGCCGTGTCGGCTGAGCTTCGGCAGCTCGATCGGGAGTGGGCCACCGTGTCAGCTTCTCTGGACGAGGCCCGCGCTGCGCGATCGCAATTTCAAGGGTTTATCCAGGGAGCGAGGAGCGCCAGGGCCGAGTTTGGCGGCGATGATCGGTGGACGCCTGTCCTTCGGAGCATCGTGGCATCCACGAAGGAGGGGGTGGAACTGAGGAAGCTCAAAGTGGTGAAAAAGTCGGACAGTCCCACGGTGGAAGGGCTGCGAATCGAAGGTTTTGCGGTTGGCGACGAGCCGCGCGCGACCGCCGACCAGTTCCTCCTGACGCTGCAGCGTGAGTTGCGGCAGCATTTTCCGCTCGCCGAGCCTTGCCGATTTGGACGGCTGGAGGATGCGCCCGAGCTGGCATCGGGTGAGCCCCTTAAGCGCAGGACGTTCTTCACGATCTACGCTCCGATCGGTGCGGCCGTTCCGCAAGGCGGGGAACCCCATCCAAAACCGTAAGCATGATCTCCTTTCACTCAGCGAACTTCCGTCGGGTTTTGATCGGTGGCGCAGCGCTCGGATCGGTGTGGTTGTTTTCCCATTACGCGATCACTCCTCTGCGGCAGCACGAAAAGAATTCCGTTCGCAGGGTGGAGGAACTGCGGCAGCGACTCGGCTCCGCACACGCCGAGCTCCGCGGGATCGGGAATCCCGAGCAGGAATCCGAGGATGAGCGCTCTGCCTTAGACGGGCTGCTCGGCGGGAGCGCTCTGAAATCGACGATGGTTTCGTTTCCCGACGGCGTCAGGCGGCATTTCGCCCGTTTCGGCGTTCCATTGCGGATCGTCCGTCTGAGTACGATTCAGGAAATGCCAGATCTCCCAGGCTACCAGCGCGTTTACTGGTCCGTAGGCCTCGCGGTCTCGGAAGCAGACCGAACGCTTGCGGGATTGCTGATCTCCGTGGCGGAGCTTGAGGAGCAGAATCGCCCCATCAAGGTGCTCGATTTCACACTCCAGCCGGACGCGGAAGCACCTGGCTCCCGCACTGTCGGGATCAACCTTGTCACTTTGCTCCCGAAGTAGCGCGGGCTGCCCGGGATCGTCTCCGCATCTGTCGCCGCCGGAGAGGGATGATGTGCTATCTCACCGCTTCGACCCAGCTCGCGACGCGCCAGGCTCCCGTGGCTCCGCTGCCGGAGAATTTCTTGAGCGCCTCGTCGTAGTGGATTTCTGCCGTGCCGACGAGGTTCATCGTCTTTCCAATCAGCGCGCCGAAAAAGGCGGAGTTGCCGAGAATCGCGAAGTCGGAGCCGGGAGCGTTGATGGCACCGATAAAGGTGCCATTCCCAGAGACGGTGACTTTCCGGGGCGTTCCTGCCGCTGGGGTGACCGCGTTGATGATGTTATTGGCGGCGAGATTGCTTTGATTGTTGAAAGACGCGCCGGTGAGCGTGATGTCCCCCTCGATGTGATAGGTCGCATGGACGCCGGGTTGCAGGAGGACGTAGCTGGTGCCGGTGGTGGTGAATTTGCCGGTGACCCAGATTTCCACATAGCTTTCCTCGCCGGCTGCGTGCGGCGCCAGCGTCAGCACTTTGCCGCCGTTGAGCGTCACCGAGGAAACCTTGTAGCGGGCCGGGGAAGCCTCCGTGCCGCCGGTCAGTGTGGCGGTGTTATTGATGATGGTGGGCAAGGCATTGTAGGTCGTCCACACCGGTGCGGGCACGGGCGGGGGCGGGTCGCTGAATGGGGTCGAGACGGTGCCTTGCACGTTGGTGGTGCCCGTGATCGCCGGACCACTGTAGGCGACGTTTCCATAGACGTAGGCACTTCCCAAATCGGAGTCGCCCTCTGTGTCGTTCACGCCGACATCCCCATTCGACTGGCGCTTGGCGATGTCGTAGCGACCGCCCGTTGATTTCGTCGGGTCGCTGGAGTTGAAACTGTCGATCGTGCCGCCGTTCATGTTGAATTTCTTATTCAGCAGCAACGCGCGCCGAAAGGGCGATTTGCTGAAAGGCTCCGCGAGGATCTCGACGGTCCGCGTCGCCTGCGGTGCGGTCACGGCCATGCCGGTGGTGCGATCGGTGCGCAGGCTCAGCTTGCGAAGCATCACATCGCGGGTGTCGATGCCCGGGCGAGCCCCGCCGGCGATGTTGGCGATGCCTTTGGAGCGGATGCGCAGCCACTCCCGGGTGCCCATGGTGATCTTTTCGACAGAAACGCTGGCGCTGATCGGCCCGGTGGCCGGCACGCCCGCCTCGAGAGCGATCGTCTTCGTGACCGGGCTCGTGCCGGGAGCACCCGGAGCGGCGGACCAGCCATCGGCGATCCAGGAGCTTTTTTGTGCGGTCATCAGTGCGGTCTCGACTCCTGCTTCCGCGGCTTGCCCGGCCTGCGCCCACCTCCCGGATTGGTGGCCGGTGCGAAAGCGGTGCGACGCCTGGAAAAGCGCCGCGCCAACAGCGATCAGGGTCACGGCGAGGATCCCCAGAGCTGCGAGAACGGCTGAGCCCGACTGCCGGCGGCGGCTGGCTTGGAGTGATGGCTCATTCACTGGAGGCTTTTTCATAACTGGAGTTGGGAGCGCTGACCGCAGAGGAGATCGACCTGGCGGCGGAGCGTCCGGTTGGCGCCACTCCGCATCCGCTGATCAAAAAGCACCCGGCTCCGAATCAGGCCGCTCGTCTCGGTGCGGAAGGAAAGCGTGAACCCCCCGACGGCGTCGGCCAGCGTCCGGCTCGTTCCCGACTCGTTCCG
>JAYTML010000200.1:0-4109 GCA_043728655.1 Chthoniobacter sp.
AGCGACCGCGAGGACGCGACCTCGCCGAGGACGGCGATGACTTTGTCGCGCGAGATCAGCTTGCGCACCACGGTCGCCGCCTCGCCCGCCTTGGACTGGTCGTCCTCCGTGACAAGCTTCACCTTTTTCCCGAGGATCCCGCCCGCCGCATTGATCTCGTCGATCGCCATCTGGGTGCCCTTGTGCGAGGACTGGCCGAAGCTCGCGGTCGCGCCCGTCAGCGACGCGAATTCTCCGATCACGATCTCATCGGCCTCCGCGCCGGAGCCGGCTTTTTTGCAGCCGGTGAAAGCGGCGGCTGCGATCGCGAGGGAGGTGGCAAGGAGGGCGAAGGTTCTCTTCATGGGGCGCGGATGCTATGGAGCGCGCGGGGGCTTTTCAACAGCCATTCCACACAAATTCGGAACGCTGAAAGCGGCTTGCCGCCCGGGGTGAATCCCGGCACGTTTCGCCCCATGAAATCCCTCCGCCTCCTGTTCACCGCCGCCCTTTTTTCCCTCGGACTCTCGGGCTGTCTGCAAATAGAGAAGATCGTGAAACTCAAGGCCGACGGGAGCGGGACGGTCGAGGAGACGATGGTAATGAGCAAGGAGGTGGTGGCGCAGATGCAGCAGATGGCGGCGGGTTTTGGCGACTTCGGCGGCAAGAAGGATGAGAAGCCGGCGGGAAAGGGCTTCGAGCTGATGGACGAGAAGAAGCTGAAGGACGCCGCGGCGAAGATGGGTGAGGGCGTGACCTTTGTCTCGGCGAAGAAGATCGAGAACGACAAGGGCAGCGGCTTCATCGCGACTTACGCCTTCACGGACATCAACACGCTCAAGCTGGACCAGAATCCGAGCGACTCGATGCCTTCGGCGGGCGGCATGAAGGCCGGCCCAGGGCCGGGCGGGAACAAGAAGGAGCCGGTGACATTCAAGTTTGCCAAGGGATCGCCGGCCGAGCTGGTGGTGAAGATGCCGCAGCCCGAGATGAAGGCGCCCGCAAAGCCGGAGCAGCAGGCGGGAATGGAGGACATGGCGACGCAGATGATGAAGCAGATGTTCAAGGACATGAAGATCACGATCGCGGTGGAGGTCGCCGGCGCGATCAAGGAGACGAACGCGGAGTACAAGGACGGCTCGCGCGTGACGCTGATGGAGATGGACTTCAACAAGCTGCTGGCCGACCCGGAGAAATTTAAGAAGCTCGCGAAGGAAAACCCGAAGACGCTCCAGGAGACGAAGGCGCTGATGAAGGGGATCGACGGGGTGAAGGCGGAGACTGCGCCGGAAGTGACGATCAAGTTTCAGTAAGCACCACCTCCCGGCACGGCCACGCCAGCAGCGGCGGAACCGTTAGCTCCGGGAGCTGAGCGCCGGGGCGTCGAACTGGCGGAGGGCTTCCTGGATTTCCTGGTCCTCCGGCACGAGGCGCGCGGCCTCGCGCAGGTGGCGGCGCGCGTCATCCGTGCGGCCTTTCGACTGGAGCGAAAGAGCGAGGTGGTAGTGGGCGCGGGCGAAGTCGGGCATGGCGCGGACGAGTTGCTCGAAATGGACGATGGCCTCGTCGGTCGCGCCGGTTTTTTCCAAGCCGGTGGCGAGGTTGTAGCGCGCGGTGGCGTCGTCGGCGTCGAGGAGGAGGACGTGGCGGAAGCATTCGTTGGCATCGGCCTGTTTGCCGAGGCGGTTGAGCGCCGCGCCGAACTGGTTCCAGACCGCGCTCTGGTCGGGCGAGATGCGGAGCGAGGCCTGATAATGTGGAATGGCCGCGGCGTAATCGCCGAGCCGGGCGTGCGCGAGGCCGGCATTGGTGTGGGCGCAGGCATTGTCCCGGGTCACGGCGACGGTGCGCTCGAAAAGCGTGACGGTATCCATCCACCACCCGACCTGGCTCGCGGTGAGCAGCGCGCAGGCAGCGAGCACGCAGACGGCGGCACCGGCGAGCGCCCGGCGCTGTGCGGCGGGCCACAGGTCTTTCACGAGCCATGTCACGGCGCAGAAAATGCCGAGCTGCGGGAGGTAGGTGAAACGGTCCGCCCGAGCCTGGGACCCGATCTGCACCAGGCCGAGCACCGGCACGAGCACGCCTAGAAACCAGCACCAGCCGGCGAGCAAATACGGACGCTTTTTCCACCACACCACGGCGAGCGCGGAGATGCCGAGGAGCAGCACGGCGGCGGCTCCTGCGAGCACGGGCTGTGCGTCCACGGGATGGGGATAGAAGACGCCGAGACCGCGCGGCCAGAACATCGATCCGAGATAGGCGGCGTAGGAGACGAGCGCATTGCTCACGCGGGCGGCGGCGGGGAGCGTCTCGGCGGTGACGAATGCGGCACGCTCGTGCGGCGCGTGCATGGCCATCCAGCACGCTCCGGCGGAGAGCACGGCGAAGGGAATTTTCTCCGCGACGAGCCGCCGCCACGGCACGCGGCCCCAGCGCGCGAGCGGCCAGTGCTCGAAGAGCAGCAGCGCAAAGGGGAGCGTCACGGCCATCGGCTTTGCGAGGAGCGAAAGCGCCGCGAAAAACCAGGCGGCGAGATAGAAAGCGGCGCGCGGCTTTTCCGCGTAGCGGACGTAGGCGTAAAGCGCGATGAAGCAGAAAAGCGTGGAGAGGACGTTCTTCCGCTCGGCGATCCAGGCGACGGATTCGACATTGATCGGGTGGAGGCCGAAGAGCGCGGCGACAAACGCGCTGGCCCACAGGCTGCCGGTGGCGCGGCGCAGGAGGAAAAAGAGCGCGACCGTGGCGGCGGCGTGCAGCGCGAGATTCACGCCGTGCATCGCGCCGGGGTTCATGCCGAAAAGCGAGACGTCCAGCATGAAGGAAATCCACGTCAGCGGAATCCACAGGCTCGCCTGGCAGTGCGTGAAGGCGTCGCGCACGCCGGACCAGCTCAGGCCGTGGACGACGAGCGGGTTTTCATAGACGTGGCTGTTGTCGTCAAAGGCGATGAAATCGCACCGGACCGCGAGCGCGTACACGCAGAAGACAGCGGCGGCGAGAGCGAGCGCGATGTAGGTGGCAATGCGGTTTTCGGAAAGGCGCGGGGCGGACATGGGCGGCAGTGTCCATGCACGCCCCATGCCACAGGGACGCGCGGCGGCCAAACCCTACCCCCGCACGATCTGGCCCAGCGGCTCCGCCTCGTCCGGGCAGAGCGCGAGCCGGCCGTGGCGCTCGGCCACATGCTCGACGGGTGGCAGCGCCTCGCCGAGGAAGCGCGCCCCATGGCGGGCGAAGCGGAGGACATCGCCGCTGGAAAGCACCCTCAGGCTCCCCCGCCCCGCCGGAGCGAGGTCGGGATGCCTTTCCCGCCAGAGGCGGAAACGCTCGGCGACCGCCGGCGCGGGATTCAGCACCTGGACGCCCGCGGGCGCGATCTGACGAAAGGCGCTTTCCAGCAGCGGATAGTGCGTGCAGCCGAGCACCAGCGTGTCGATTCCCTCGAACTGCTCAACGTAGCGCGCCACCGCCAGCCGGGCGATCTCCGTCTCCTCGCACGCCTCCTCGACGATCGGCGCGAGCAGCGGCGCGGCGACTTCACTGACGCGCAGCGCGGGGTTCAGCTTTCCCACTTCCGTGCGAAACGTGTGGGACGCCACGGTGCGTGCCGTGCCGAGAAAGCCGATGTGCCCGCGCGTCACCGCCACCGCCGCCTCCGCCGCCGGGATCGTGACACCCAGCACGCGGCGCTCCGGCGATCCGTAGCGCTGCTGGAGATGCCTCAGCGCGACGCAGGAAACCGTGTGGCATGCCACCACGACCACGCGGCAGCCCTCGCCGAAAAGACGCTCCACGCACTGCTCCGCGAAATCGAGGATCGTATCCACGTCGCGCCCTCCGTACGGCGCGCGCCCGCTGTCGCCGAGATACACGTAGTCGAGCTCCGGCAGCGTGCTGCGGAACTGGCGCAGCACGGTCAGCCCGCCAAAGCCGCTGTCATAGACGCCGACGGGAGACGCGGCGGAGGTTTCAGGATCTGCGGGAGGCATGGCATCGGGAATCAAGCGCGAAGCTCCCCGCGCGCCGAGCAAAAATCCCGCCGCCGGTCAGTTCGCCGCCGGCGCCCGCGGCGTCACCACCACAGGCCCGACCTCATCCTGACTCGGGCTCAGGCGCATCCGCGGCGC